>JBDLSS010000355.1:0-4167 GCA_039799345.1 Pseudomonadota bacterium | reverse complement strand
GTTGCGTGGAAGGCTGGTCGATGGTGATTCCGTGGCTCGGTTTTCCATTGAGCCATTTACTCAAAGCATTCAAACCCAACTCTCGCGCCAAATATGTGCAATTTATCAGTGTGGATCGTCCTGAACAAATGATTGGGCAGAAACAGAAAGTGTTTGAGTTTCCTTATCAAGAAGGTCTGCGTATTGATGAGGCGATGAATCCACTGACGTTATTGAGCGTGGGTTTATATGGAAAAGTGCTGCCTAATCAAAATGGCGCACCGATTCGCTTAGTTGTGCCGTGGAAATATGGCTTTAAGAGTATTAAATCTATCGTTACAATACGCCTAGTCGAAAAGCAGCCGCTCACCAGTTGGCAAAAAGCCGTACCCAATGAATATGGTTTTTATTCTAATGTGAATCCTGAAGTCGATCATCCGCGTTGGAGTCAGAAAAAAGAACGCCGCATTGGCGAGTTTTTCAAGCGTAAAACTCTGATGTTTAACGGCTACGCAGACCAAGTTGCTGCGCTGTATAACGGCATGGATTTAAGGAAAGATTATTAACATTGCGCCTTCTCCCCAATGGACAGAACGGGTGTTTAAACCCACGTTATTTGTGCTGTGTTTATTGCCCTGCGTGTGGTTATTATGGCGTGAAAGTATGGGGCAATTGGGCGCAAATCCAATTGAAGCCATGATTCGTGAGCTGGGTTTATGGGCGTTGCGTTTGTTATTGCTGACTTTGTGTGTCACGCCAGTACGCCAACTTTTACACTGGCACGCCTTGGTTCGTGTGCGGCGCATGTTGGGTTTATACTGCTTTTTCTATGCGGTGTTACACGTCATTTCCTATCTGTGGCTCGATCAAAGTTTCGATATTGGCGACATTATTAACGACATCATCAAACGCCCGTTTATCACCGTGGGCTTTTTAAGCTTTGTGCTGCTGATTCCGCTTGCCATCACTTCAAGCAATCGAATGATTCAACGCATCGGCGGCAAACAATGGCGACAATTGCACCGTTTAGTGTATTTAATCGGCATCTTAAGCGTGCTGCATTTTTGGTGGATGGCTGAATCGAAATCACGACTGGCAGAACCTTGGTTGTATGTGGTTACGCTCGCAATCTTATTAGCGGTGCGTATTCCCTTAACCCGTTTATTTCTGAAAACCCCCGCTCGGTAGTCACCTCATGTCTGAACTCACCCGCCTCAGTTTCTCCATCGAACAAGATTTGCTGGATAAATTAGAAGTGCTGATAAAAAATACCCCGTATCAAAACCGCTCAGAATTCCTGCGGGATTTGATTCGCGCCAAATTGGTTGATCAAGAATGGGAAGCCAATGAAGAAGCCATCGGCACGATTACCCTGATTTACGATCATCACTCACGGCTGTTGAATGAAAAATTAACAGAGTTGCAACATGATCATCATCAACATATTTTGGCGAGCACCCACATTCATTTAAATCATGATTTGTGCGCAGAAATGATCATGGTCAAAGGGCGAGCGAGCGAGATTAAACACTTAGAAGCCTTATTGCAGCAACCCAAAGGCGTGTTGCACGCTACCTTATCCATGACTTCAACAGGCAAACAATTACGCTAATGATGCGCGGCAAAGTTCGGATTATTGGCGGTGAATGGCGCGGTAGAAAACTCGCTGTTCCCGAAAAACAAGGTTTACGCCCTACGCCAGATCGAGTGCGTGAAACTTTATTTAACTGGCTCAATTGGCAAGTACCCGCCAGCCGTTGTCTAGATTTATTTGCAGGCACGGGCGCGTTAGGTGTTGAAGCGGCATCACGCGGCGCGAAACAAGTGATTTTAGTCGAAAAAGATCGCAGCATTGCCGAGGGTTTACGCCAGCAACTCGCGCCCTTTGCCAGCACAAAAGTCCAAGTGATTCAGGCAGATGCTTTACAATTTTTGAAAAATCCGCCTGTTGAGCCGTTTAATATTGTGTTTCTTGACCCGCCGTTTCAACAAAATTTACTCGCACCTTGCTGTGAATTATTGGAAAGCGCAGGCTGGCTGGCAGCGAATGCGTTTATTTACCTTGAAGCGGAAGCAGAATTGCAGGCATTGATCTTGCCTAAAAACTGGACGGTGATTAAACAGCAGCGTGCGGGACAAGTTGCCGCTTATTTGGTGCAACGTGTTGAGCTTATAGCAAGCCCTACGTGAATGAGTGAAAATGAGCCGTTGTAAGTAGGCATACTGCGGAAAAATAAGCGTTCTCCCTGTCTTTAATGGATAATAGACGATAAGCTGTGTTTAAAAGTTTATCTAAAAGATATGGACATTCTGCATGACGATTAATCAAATTTGTACAGAAATAGTGAAAAGTGTCACCGCTGGGTTGGGCTGTGCCGTGGTGAATTTAAATACTGGGCAATTAATAGGGGTTTCACATAAAGTGCCCTATTTTACCCAATCTTATTTAGATGCGGCGGCGGCGGCAGCCGTTGAAATGTTTCGGGGGCGTAGTGTGACGGCTTTGGAACAGATGATCACCAATATGCGTCACACTGAGGAAAGTCAGTTTATTGAAGAAATTCAAATGACGACTAAAAATACCTTGCATTTTATGGCAACTCTGCCAGAAAATCCCGATATACTGGTTATCCTGATTACCAGCAAAAAAGTGAATTTGGGGATGGGATGGTCTTCAATTCGGAATGCTTTACCCAAAATTGTGCCGTTATGCGCCTAATTTTGGTATATTTTTTGTAATATTATTGCGGTTTGTCATAGAATAACGTGCCGACATCGTTTTGCATGGGTATGTCTGGTAACGATTAGAATTTACACCCCTTGTGATCCTTTCAGGTCACGTAATCATTCAAATGAGCAAGGAGTTTTATATGGATATTAATGGAATTTGTGGAGACATCGTCCGCAATGTGGACTCTGCTTTAGGTTGTGCAATTGTTGATTTAAATAGCGGTTTATTATTGGGTGTTTCTCACAATGTGCCTTATTTCACTCAATCTTATTTAGATGCAGTTGCCGCCGCCGCTGTGGACATGTTCCGTGGACGCACCATCAGTGCGGTGGAAGACATGATCGCCAATATGCGTGGCAACACCAAAAAACATTTGATCAAAGAAGTTCAAATGACCACCGAAAATACTTATCACTTCATGATGGTTGTGCCTGAAAAGCCCCATGCTTTGGTGGTTTTAATCACCAGCAAAAAGGCAAACTTAGGCATGGGCTGGTCTTCTATTCGGATGGCTGTTCCCAAATTAACGCCTTTATGCCCCTAGGATTATGCAAAGCTCTCTCATTTTTGGGAGAGCTTTACAAAAAGTTTTTAAACTTTACTTTTATCAAGGCAATGCGCCCGTTATTCATTTAAAGTAAGGGCGAATTTTTATTTATAGGTAACGCCCTTGTCCTCCATTACCCTGCTTGATGTTTTCAATTTTATTAGTACCTTCGGCTGGTTTTTGCTGATTCCAATCATGGAACGCATTTGGTGTATTTATAAACAACCGTTCTGGCGTTGGGGCTTGATTAGCGACACTCTTTACACTTATCAAGGTTTCGCCCTGCAATTTCTGTTTGCTGCCAGCTCCCCGATTTTTGTCGAAGTTTTATTAAATACCAGCGTTCAACTGCATTTTTTCCCCAGCGATGGCATGGGCTATTTACAAAATAGTCTGGCAACGCAACCGATTTGGGTGAATTTCATCGCGCTGATTTTCTTTGGCGAAGTTGCGTTTTATGTTGCACATTATTTCTCCCATAAAATCCCTTTCTTGTGGGAATTTCACCGTGTGCATCACAGCTCGGTGATTGTCGATGCGTTTTCAACCAGCCGTTTTCACATGTTGGATCGTGTGTTATTCACCCTGCCAAATTTGATGTGTATGGCATATTTTGGCGCGACGGGCGAGGCGGTGATGTATTATTTCTTCATGCGTAATTTCATGGATCGTTATATTCACTCGAATATCGACGCGCCGCGCTGGACACATAAATTAATGTTGTCGTCGCCACATTTTCACCGCTGGCATCATTCGACTGATCCAGCAGCACAAGATACTAATTTCTCAGGTGATTTTATTTTCTTAGATGTGTTGTTTGGGACAGCTTATGACCCTAGTCCTAAGGAAAAAGCACCGCCCCGTGAATTTGGTGAAGTGGGCTATAGCAATAATTTAATCGTACATCAAT
>JBDLSS010000354.1:0-10844 GCA_039799345.1 Pseudomonadota bacterium | reverse complement strand
AATTACACCTCCTATTTGTCTAAAACCAACCAAAAATTGGAACAACCCTCCCGTTTGCGTGGAAGAATTATAGCATCTGCTGAAGATGTGGGAAAAACGGTGGATTTTGTGATTTACTCGCCGTTTTGGAGTAATTGTGCGGATATCAACAAGAATAAAAATCCACCTTACTTCATGGCTGATGGTGGGAGCAAGATTTCATACTGGGATCAAAAACCTGAAACCTTAAAAGCCTTTAAGACAGGTGTCATCTTGGAAACGATTCAAGATATAGATATGTTTGACGGCTTTTTTATTACGCAAGGCTGTTTGAATATTGTTTTTGGATACCGTTTACAAAACGGTACTATTGTCACCAACAGCATTCCTAATACTATCGATGTTGAAGTTAAGTAGTCATTTGAATAGTTAAGTCAACAAGTTAGCGTCAAAGTCATTTACCTTAACGCTAACTTGTTTCAACGTTTATGCTGCTGCATCACTTTTTGATATTGCGTAGCCCATTCATAGAAAGCGTGTTGTTCAATCGGCGGTGAATATAAAAATCCCTGCGCCAAATCACAAGCATGATCCCGTAAGAAATCGCGCTGATCGATAGTTTCCACGCCCTCAGCAATTACCCGCAAACCCAGTGCATGCGCCATGTCAATTGTGGCGACGGTAATCGCAGCATCTTGCGGATCGACGGCAACCCCATCAATAAATGACTTATCAATTTTTAAGCAATCCACAGGGAAACGTTTCAAATAATTCAGCGAGGCATAACCCGTACCAAAATCATCAATCGTGACCCGCACCCCCATTTCTTGGAAACTGTTTAAAGTGTGCATCGCCATTTTGGTATCTTCAAGTAGCAGGCTTTCGGTAATTTCTAACTCCAAACAATGCGCAGGAATTCTTGAAGTTTCAATCGCTTCTGCCACCATTTTTGTTAAGCGTTTACTACGAAATTGATGGGGCGACAGATTCACAGAAATATGCTCAATAGGCAATTCTTTATCTAACCAAACTCTAAATTGTTGACAGGCAGTGTGCAAAATCCACTCACCCAAACGAATGATAATACCTGTGTCTTCTAAAATCGGAATGAAATGATTCGGAGCCATTAAGCCATTAATAGGGTGTTGAAAACGAATTAAAGCTTCCGCGCCCACCAAATGTTCGGTAATTAAATCGGTTTGCGGTTGATAAAACAGCACAAAATTTTCTTGTTCTAAAGCTTTGTGCAAATCTGATTCAATCTGCATTCGTGAAACTGCTTGGGTATGCATGCCACTATTAAATACCGTGAAACCTGAACGTGCAGTTTTGGCGCGATACATTGCCGTATCCGCATCGCGTAATAAATCCGCACTGTCAGTGCGCTCATTACCGTAGGCAATGCCAATACTTGCCGAAGTCACCACTTCATAGCCATGTAAAGGGAATGGATTCGCCAATTCTTCACTAATTTCTGCCGCCAAACGGGTAGCCTCATTCAGCTCTTTTAAATTATCGAGTAAAATCAAAAATTCATCGCCACCAGAACGCGCCAGCACCACCTCATCACCGAGACAGGTTTGTAAACGCCGTGAAACTTCCATCAGCAACCAGTCGCCCATATCGTGCCCTAAACTTTCATTAATCACTTTGAAGCGGTCGAGATCGATATACAGCACTGCCAGATGATAATCTTTGTGATTTTGGGCGCGACTCATAGCCCGTTCTAATAATTCAATAAACAAGGTTCGATTCGGTAAGCCCGTTAAATCATCGTGCAAGGTGGCATAAATTAATTCTTTTTCGACTTGTTTTTGCGCGGTGAGATCACAGCCTTCCACCAAAATGCCACGAACCCCGCCGTTATTTTCCAACAAGGGCGTAATATACATTTTGAATGATAGCGGATGTTCATCTGCTGTTTTAGTCAAAATTTCTAGTTCGCCTGCTTCCCCATCCAATGCCGCTTCAATCACGTTTTTCATTTCTGCTTGTGTGTGCGGAATATTATTAATCAGGGGGGCATCCCAAAATAATTGATTCTTTAAAGAACTGACCGTCTTAAGATGCATCAATTGTAAAGCAGCCTGATTAATGCTGATAACTTTTCCCGTTTTATCTAATAACACCATCAAGGTACGACAATTTTCTAAAATGACTTGTGCATTATTTTGTTGATGTTGCACATTTTTGATCTGTTGCAAATAGCGCAGTGAACGCAGCAACATATCCCACGTAAACTGATTTCTATAAATGAAATCGGCACGATAAGGGTGGAGAAAAATTTCTTCGACATTTAAGGGGGAGTTCACCAAGAGCACGACGGGAAATTGCATATCTTGTGCGTATAGCCAAGTTAAAAATTGATGCTGATTTTTATGAGAAGGGTGGTATCCAATCAGGCATAGATCGTGGGTGTGTTGTCTGACAAATTTGCTTGCCATGTCATAGTTCGGTGCCCAATCCACACTCACAGGGTGTTCGGGAATATCCAATAATTGGCGCGTGGTTAAATAAGTTTGAACATCTTCTTCAACTAATAAAATATGCACTGCTGTGCCCTCGATGAATCATTTCTTCTCACTCCATTATTGTGCATTTTATAGATATATTTTAAAGAAGCCGCCAATTCTCTTTAGGGGGAAGGCTTCATCAAGAATATAAATTCTTTTATGAAACATAAGATTAAGCTAATTTTTATTTTCATGTTTAGCGGCTGATGTTATCTATTAAAGTAATCTAACTTCATGTTATAACAATGAAATATTATTCTTAATGAAGCCCTTCCCCTAAAGGGGATTGTTTAAATCTCTAGCTCCTTTCAGGAGATTTAGGGGTGCAGTTAAGTTTTAACGTAAGCTTAACTTTAGGCAGAAATCAGCGAAGCTTCAATGTCAATTAAAGCCTGCAAGGGGTCAGCGGCTTGGGTAATCGGTCGCCCAATCACTAAATAATTTGCCCCCAAAGCCACGGCTTGGGTGGGAGTCATGGTGCGTTTTTGGTCATCTTGCAGGCTGAGATTTGGACGAATCCCAGGCGTAACTAATTGTAATTCTTGCCCCAAGGCAGCACGAATCGGCGCGATTTCGTGAGGCGAACACACCAAACCATCCAAACCGCTGGCATGGGTTAAACGCGCCAAACGCAACACATTATCTTGCAACGAGCCGTGCAACCCTAAGGCAAATAAATCATTTTCGTTCAAGCTGGTTAAAATGCTGACGGCAATTAACAGTGGACGCGGCGAAAATTTTTCAATCGCCTCCCGCGCCGCAAGCAACATATCGCGCCCACCAAAAGCGTGCACATCAATCATCCACACCCCAAGTTCCGCCGCCGCCGCGCAAGCATGGGCAACGGTGTTGGGAATGTCGTGAAATTTTAAATCCAAAAACACTTCAAAACCCTGTTCCACCAAAGTTTCCACCAAATTCGCGCCACTGCGGGTAAATAATTCTTTACCCACTTTGACACGACAACGGTGCGTGCCCAATTGTTGGGCGAAATCCAAGGCTTGTTGAGGCTTGGAAAAGTCTAAAGCTATGATAATTGGAGAAATCGTATTATTCACCGTCGATCCCTTGAATCGGTTTGAGCGTGTTCCACTGTTTACAACTAGGGCATTGCCAATGCAGGCTTTTGCCCATAAAGCCGCATTCACGGCATTGATAAACCGCTTTATCTTTCAATAAACGGCTGGTCATGGTTTTGAGGAGTTGTAAATGTTGCGGCGTTAAACTTTGCGCCTCGGCAAGGGCGAGTTCTAATAAATAATCTAGACCTTTGAGCGAGGAGCGTTTTAAAAGATGTTGTGATAAAAAAGCAGCGGCGGCGGGTTCGCCTTGCTCTTGTTTGATGAGTTTGGTCAACACCACCAAGGGCACAATGCCGCCATAGTTTTCTAAAATATGGTGTAAATAAGCAATAAATTCAGCTTGTTGTCCTAAATTTCGATAACAAGTTTGTAAAGGTTCAATAATTTCTGATAAGTAATCCGTGTCTTGCTGCTCGACCTGTTTAAAAGCCTGAATGGCAAGCGCGGTATCTCCTGTACTTAATGCCAATTGCCCTTCCAACAAACTGGCACGCACACAACGCGCATCAATACTTAAAGCTTGCTGCAAAGTATGTAACGCGGCTTCACGCTGTCCTTGTTCGCGAAAAGTATCTGCTTGCTGGCAGTAATAATGCGCAATCACAGGATTCAAAGATTGTCCCGAGACTTTGGCTAAATCTTGAGCGGTGGCAATGGCTTTATCCCAATCATGTTCCTGTTGATAGACATCGAGCAATTGCTGATACGCATATTCGCGATATTGTTCGACGCTTAATAATTCGGTAAAGACATCTTCCGCACGGTCTAATAAACCCGCCCGCCGATAATCTTGCCCCAATTCGAGCAGGGCTAAACTGCGTTGTGCCGTCGTCACTGAGGGATGTTCGAGTAAACTTTGATGAATCCGAATGGCACGTTGTACCTCGCCGCGCCGCCGAAATAACGCCCCTAAGGCTAAATGCGTTTCTACGGTTTCGGTGTCGACAGAAATTAATTCGATTAAGACATCAATGGCTTTGTCAGGCTGCTCGTTGAGCAGATAATTTAAGCCTTTGAGATAATCGGAAGAAAGTTTAGAAACAGAATGTGCTGCCTTTTGGAAACTCCGCTGTGCAGCAAACCACCCTGAGGCGGCAGCGACAGGGAGTAACAGCCATAATAATTCACTCATTGTGGCAAGGTATCCTGAGCAGGTCGTCCCAGTGCACGGTCAAATTCACGTTGCAACTGCTGATGACGTTTGCTTAAGCTTGTATATTTTCGGTATAAATTCCACACCCAAAGCAGATTGAAACCAATCCCTAAGATCATGCCTATTCCCAAGGTACATACTAATAAAACTGCCAAGGGTAGTTGAACACTCCCTAGATAATACTGCAATGTGACGCTTTGTACATTAGGAATACTCAAAGCCACGGTTGCACAAAAAATGCCTAAGCAGAACGTCCAAGCGATGATACGGAGCATCTCGCCTCCTCAATAACCTGCACCTATAGGCGGCAACTATAGCAGATTCTGGGGGCAGATAGGTGAAAAGGAAAGCTTGTGGAAGCTGAAACTCTGGGAAAAGTCATTTGGAAGAGCAGAAATCGAAAGCGGGTGAGGGCAATGCAGGGGAAACAAGTTGTCTCCCCGCCCTCATGTAAACAGGGTGCACGCTAATTAGAATAGGTGATAACCGTGAAATACAACTACCTAACGGGCTGATTACTTAGAACCGTTACCCGTCCCATTGACGCGGTCACGTAATTCTTTGCCGGGTTTAAAATGGGGGACATATTTTTCAGGTAACTTCACTGCATCCCCAGTTTTGGGGTTGCGTCCCACACGAGGTGGACGGTGGTGCAGCGAAAAACTCCCAAACCCACGAATCTCAATGCGTTCTCCATTTGACAGAGAATGCGCCATATGTTCTAACAGCGTTTTGACTGCCGAATCAATATCTTTCTGCGTCAATTGAGTTTGTTTGAGTGCAATCGCTTCGATCAGTTCAGATTTTGTCATTGTCGCTATCCGTGATTAAGTCAAACGCTAACTATTCCAAATAACGCCCTGTTCTGATACAGGACGTTATCGGAATCAATCAACAGTTATTCTTTGTTTTCTAACTGTTCTTTGATCAAGTCGCCAAGCGTTGTGCCCATTGAAGGCTGTGAACGATTGTATTCTTGAATGGTGTTCTCTTCTTCTTCGCTTTCTTTGGCTTTGAGAGAGAGGGAGATCACGCGTTTCTTGCGATCCACACCAATGAACTTCGCTTCTAATTCTTCGCCTTCTTTTAACACGGAGCGTGCATCTTCTACACGTTCACGGGTTAATTCGCCAGCACGCAGGTAACCTTCAACGCCATCACCTAAATCAATGACTGCGCCTTTCGCATCGACTTCACGCACGATACCTTTCACGGTACAACCCTTGACATTCTCAGCCACGAAGTGGGAGAAGGGGTCTTTTTCTAATTGCTTGATGCCTAAGGAAATACGTTCACGTTCAGGATCAACGGCTAACACCACGGCTTCGATTTCATCGCCTTTCTTGTAGTTGTGAACCGCTTCTTCGCCCGTCACATTCCAAGAAATGTCAGATAAATGCACTAAGCCATCAATCCCGCCATCTAAGCCCACGAAGATACCGAAGTCAGTGATGGACTTGATCGTGCCCACAACTTTATCGTTCTTGTTATGGGTGGTTGCAAAATCATCCCAGGGATTAACTTTGCATTGCTTGATGCCTAAGGAAATACGGCGGCGTTCTTCGTCGATGTCCAAAACCATGACTTCAACTTCATCACCCACTTGCACGATCTTAGAAGGATGTACGTTTTTATTCGTCCAATCCATTTCAGAAACGTGAACCAAGCCTTCTACACCTTCTTCGATTTCAACGAAGCAGCCGTAATCCGCTAAATTGGTCACACGACCTTCTAAACGGGTATTGACGGGGTAACGACGTGCAATATCGACCCAAGGGTCTTCGCCCAATTGCTTCAGACCTAAAGAAACACGGGTACGATCGCGGTCGAACTTCAGAACCTTCACTTCGATTTCGTCACCAACATTCACGACTTCGCTAGGATGCTTGACGCGCTTCCAAGCCATATCGGTGATATGTAACAGACCATCGACACCGCCCAAGTCCACGAATGCGCCGTAATCGGTGAGGTTTTTAACCACGCCGCGCACAACCATGCCTTCTTGGAGGTTGTTAAGTAAGCTTTCACGTTCTTGACTGTTTTCTTTTTCGACCACAGCGCGGCGAGAAACCACCACGTTGTTACGACGGCGATCTAACTTGATCACCTTGAATTCTAAAGGCTTGCCTTCTAAATAGCTGGTATCACGTACAGGACGCACATCAACTAAGGAGCCGGGTAAGAACGCACGAATATCATTCAAGTTGACGGTGAAACCACCCTTAACCTTGTCGGTGATAATCCCGATAATGGTTTCAGTGTTTTCAAAGGCACGTTCCAGAATGGTCCATGCAGCCGCACGTTTCGCTTTTTCACGCGACAAACGTGTTTCACCCGTACCATCTTCGACAGCATCTAAGGCAACTTCAACATCATCGCCCACTGCAATTTCTAATTCGCCGGCTTCGCTGTAGAATTCCTTAATAGGAATCACGCCTTCGGATTTTAAACCTGCGTTGACAATGACAACGTCGTCACGAATGGCAACGACTCGACCAAGGATGATGCTCCCTGGTTGCATTTGTTTTTGACTTTCACTCTGTGCAAACAATTCAGCAAAGCTTTCGCTCATTACGAACCCCTGACTCTTAACCATAATATTCTGATTTGAATATTATTTGTGAGTCTTACTTAAGTTAAAACCGTACATTGGCACGGGTTAGTTAAACATCTCTCCCAAAACTGTGAAACATCCACAGCGGGATACCCCAAATTAATCAATTATTACAATTTCTAAATCTGCGCTGAAATCGCTGTCAATATCTGCGCGACAACCTGCTCAATCGAGATGCCTGTGGTATCAATCACTAAGGCATCTGGCGCGGCTTTTAAGGGCGCGGCACTGCGGGAACTGTCGCGTTGATCGCGTTGAGCAATTTCAGCAGTAAGACTTTCAATGTTAGCATCTATTCCTTTTTCTTTCAACTGTTTATAACGGCGTTGTGCACGTTCTTCTGCGCTGGCTGTCATAAATATTTTAAAAGTAGCATCAGGAAAAACCACCGTGCCCATGTCACGCCCGTCGGCAATCAGGCCAGGAACTTGGCGAAAAGCATGTTGTCTTGCCAATAAGGCACTACGAACTGCTGGAAAAACAGCGACTTGTGATGCAGCTTTGGCGGTGGTTTCGGTGCGTAATTGGCTGCTGACTTCTGCACCGTCGAGAATCACGCGGGTTTCGCCCGAGGCGGTGTCTGGAATAAATTGCACGTCTAAATTCAAAGCCAATTCAGCTAAAGCGGGTTCGTCTTCAAGTGAAAGTCTGCGGGCTTGGGCGGCACAGGCAAGCACGCGGTATAACGCGCCACTGTCTAAGGTGTGCCAACCGAGGTGGGCGGCAAGGCGTAACATGACTGTGCCTTTGCCTACGCCGCTGGGGCCATCAATGGTAATTACGGGGGGAAGTGTCATTTTTTAAGCGGTGCTAAAAATTGGGTGGGATATTTTAGCAAACTCTGGGGAATAATGTTTGAGAGCGTCTTTTATAAATTAGGACAAGCGCATATAAAAATATGTAGCGACTGAGTTAAAATTAAAAGTTACGCAGTTAAAACATTAATTTTTTGGCAGTGCCAAATAAGTAAGGATTTTAGCCAGCTTATTGTCTGAATCAGGATTGACAGGATTGTCCGAATGAAACAGGATTACCCACTGATATTAACAACATTAAGTTTGATTCTTTAATTCTGAAAATCCTTTCATCCTGTAAATCCTGATTCAGACAATCATTATAACTTGAGCACTACCAAAACTTAATTGATGACACTCCCTAGTAGGCATTCCTAAACATAGTTTGGAAACAAGAACTGCATAAAGTTTCAACTCGCAAGGTGTATGGCGGCTAGACCTTATACACCCTACGAACTGAAAAGACGGAATGAGGTTTTTAAACCTCAGCTAAAACTTCCTCAACGGCTTTCAGCACATTTTCAACCGTTACACCAAAATACTTAAATAAATCGCCAGCGGGGGCAGATTCACCAAAGCGATTGACCCCAATCACCTTGCCTTTAAAGCCCACATATTTGTACCACGCATCACTGACCCCTGCTTCAATCGCAACCCGAGCGGTGACTTCGCTAGGCAGTACGGATTCACGATAGCCTGCATTTTGGCGTTCAAACATGTCCACGCTGGGCATGGAAACCACACGCACGCGCTTATTCGGAAATTGCTTGGCAGCATCCATTGCAAGCGCAACTTCTGAACCCGTGGCGATTAAAATCACTTCAGGCGTGCCTTCACAATCTAATAACACATAACCGCCACGCACCACGCTTTCCAATTGTTCAGGCGTGCGGGTTTGATGGGGTAGATTTTGACGGGAGAAAATCAATATGCTGGGCGTATTTTGACGTTGTAACGCCAATTTCCACGCAATGGCAGATTCCACCGCGTCACAAGGTCTCCACACTGACATATTGGGAATTAAGCGCAGGGTCGCGATTTGTTCCACAGGTTGGTGGGTGGGGCCGTCTTCGCCTAAGCCGATAGAATCGTGAGTGAACACGAAAATCGAGCGCAGTTTCATCAATGCCGCCATGCGTAAAGCATTACGGGCATATTCAGAGAACATCAAGAAAGTTGCACCGTAAGGAATAAAACCGCCGTGCAAAGCAATCCCGTTCATAATCGCCGCCATGCCGAATTCACGCACGCCGTAATAAATATAATTGCCGTCGGCTTGTTCTTGAATGCCTTTGCTGCCTTTCCACAAGGTCAGGTTTGACGCTGCCAAATCCGCAGAGCCGCCCAAAACTTCAGGCAACAAAGTCGCATAACCGCCGATAGCATTTTGCGAAGCTTTACGCGAGGCAATAGTTTCGGCTTTATCGACCACACTTTGCACGAAAGCAGTTGAAGTCACTTCCCAATCATCGGGCAAGTCGCCTGCTAAACGGCGGTGTAATTCGGCAGCTAGTTCAGGATAGGCTTTGGCATATTTGGCAAAATTTTCACGCCATGCGGTTTCGCGCGCGCTGCCTTGTTGTTTCTTGTCCCAGCCGCTGTAAATGTCTGCGGGAATTTCAAAGGGCGTGGTATTCGTCCAGCCCAAGGTTTGGCGCACTAAAGCAATTTCGTCTTTGCCTAAAGGTGCGCCATGACATTCTTCTTTACCTTGCTTGTTGGGCGAGCCAAAGCCGATGATGGTTTTGCAGCAAATTAAGCTGGGTTTATCGGTGACAGCGCGGGCGGCTTCAATTGCTTGTTTAATCGCAGCAGCGTCGTGTCCGTCTACATTGGGAATTACATGCCAGTGGTAGGCTTCAAAGCGTTTCGGGGTGTCATCGCTGAACCAGCCGTGCACTTCGCCATCGATAGAAATGCCATTGTCGTCATAAAAGGCGATTAATTTGCCTAATTTTAACGTGCCTGCCAGCGAGCACACTTCATGTGAAATCCCTTCCATTAAACAGCCGTCACCTAAAAAGGTGTAAGTGTAATGGTCGATAACATTGAAGTCGTCGCGGTTAAATTGCGCGGCTAAAGTTTTTTCTGCAATTGCCATCCCAACGGCATTACTGATGCCTTGTCCTAAAGGGCCGGTGGTGGTTTCTACGCCGGGCGCGTAACCATATTCGGGATGACCGGGGGTTTTAGAATGCAGTTGACGGAAACGTTTTAATTCTTCGAGCGGTAATTCATAGCCTGATAAATGCAGTAAGGCGTATAACAACATCGAGCCGTGCCCATTGGAGAGCACAAAGCGGTCACGGTTTGCCCAGTAGGGGTTATTGGGGTTGTGTTGTAAGTAGTCATTCCATAACACTTCGGCAATGTCTGCCATTCCCATGGGGGCACCGGGGTGTCCAGAGTTAGCTTGTTGAATGGCATCTATGGCAAGGACACGAATCGCATTGGCGAGTTCTCTACGCGAGGGCATTGGCTGCGCTCCTGTGATGAGTAAGCGGATAGAAAATAGAGGCTTATTAGAAGCGCGGCATTTTCTCTTAATTAGCGCGTTTGTGCAATCTTAATCAGGACGGTGAGAATTTTTAGGGTGAGGATGTAGTTAGCCTTTCTCTAAAAAAATTTCACTAAAATGCTGACAAGCCGTTTTATATTGTATATAATGCGCTTCTCAAATCGGGGTGTAGCGCAGCCTGGTAGCGCACT
>JBDLSS010000353.1:0-3719 GCA_039799345.1 Pseudomonadota bacterium | reverse complement strand
ACCTTCTAGGTTTTTAAAACCTAGAAGGTCTGGTTTAAAACTTTAATGCGTAAAAAAGCACTTGTCTTGATTACAAATCACATCATTAAATAGTGAAGTGGGTGCTTTCACAAAAAATGTGGTTTGGTCAATTGCAATCTCTGGGTTTATTTGAGTTTTCCCGATGCTGGGGGTATTGATTTGATAAAATGGCTCTAAATAATTAACAATATTACTTTTGTCTGTAACATTGTCTCGAACTTGTGTGTATATACGCTCCACATTCAAGCTATCTTTGTAGTGATAGCTCAAACGTCTACCTGCTACAAACACAAGAAATGATGTCGCAATAGGTGTTGAAAGAATTGAAGGTAACGGTGGAGGTGAAGTTTTAGTGTCTTCAGTAATAATTGTTAAATTACTTGAAGCTGTTGAGTTAGTCACAGTAGGAATATTTGCTGTATTTACTGCAATAAAAACCTGCTCCTTCCATTTCGTCCACCACCACCAATACCAGTCTTGATAGGTTGTATTCAAAGTTTCATCAAAACAATAAGCAATTGCAGTATTGGGTCTATTAGCATCAGGGTCAACAGTCCACTTATTCGGTAGCTTTGAATTGCTAAGTACAGTGTTAGCTAAATTTGGAGCTGGGTCTTTAGGTGGTGTTGCGGGAGGCGGGGTTGCAGTTTTTGGGGTGCTGATATGCCCAAATGTCAACCCCGTTATATCTAAGTAATACTCATCATTAGTTGTAATATTCATTGTAGTTGTCCAAGGGACTAATTTTAAAGCTTTAGTGTCGGCATCTTTTGTAGATATTGAATAAGCTTTTAAACAATTCCGCACCTTATCCCCCACCCATTGACTCATTCTGAGATAGACAGGTTCAAAATCGGTGGGCGTGATGGGCAGCAAAGTGTCATTAAAAATGAATCTGCCCTTTAAAACGCCTGAATCCGATTTTTTTGGTAAATCTGCTGTAAAATCAAAAGTTAATTTAGTTAATCCAGGACCTGCCACGGAAATTTCTAAAAAATTTTGTGCCCCTCGAATCTGCGCTGTTGAATTAACACTGGCACATTCTGTTGCCGTCCCTAAAATATCTCGGCTTTGAGTTCCACTGCTATTTGCAAGCATAACCCCCGGTGAAAATAACACAGCAATCGCTTGTTCTAGCGGAGTATTCCCTAAAATAATATTATTTTTATAATCTTTAATCCGAAACATGCCATCCGTATCATTATCCAAAGATTGCTTGGGACTGTTTTTGTAAGTTCCTGAAACGGCATACCATAAACAGTCCCCATTCCCATCCCGTAACTGTGGTAAACCCAAAGTTTTCCATGGAAAAAAACCAATTATACTTTCTCCTGTCAAACCACAAGGTGCATCCGCATCTCCATCGCCATCTTGATCAGGACAAGGTAAATATCCAGGTGGTTGTCCCTTATGTGTTTCTGCATAAGTCAGTGCATGCCCAATCAATGCTGCCTTCGCTTCAGTCAACACCTTAATTGTTTGTTCTCTGGTTTGGTTTTTTTGCGCGATGCCTTGATTTAAACCTGACAACAATACACTCAAACCACCAAGCACCAGCACTGTAATGAAGATTACAAATGCACCCCCACGCTGTTTAAACCTGCCCATATTTAATGCTCCACTTAAGATGTTATCAATTCTGATTCAAACAATTTTATTATGGTAGTGCTCAAGTTGTCATGATTGTCTGAATCAGGATTTACAGGATTAAAGGATTTTCAGAATTAAAGAATAAAACTTAATATTGTGAAGATCAGTGGGTAATCCTGTTTCATTCGGATAATCCTGATTCAGACAATAAGCTGACTACAATCTTTACTTATTCGGCACTACCTTTATTATTTTTATTTTAGCCTGAGTATGCTGAAAAAGATTTTAAAAAATAAGCAGTTGAAAAAATTAATAATTTATTAGTTTTTAATATAAAAATTAACAAAGCTGAGTTAATAATTGCAAAGCTTCAACTGTGTTTTATCAAACTTGTTATTAAACAACGCGCTTCTTTTTAAAGATTCCCAATCGATTTTATACGCGTCCCCCAAGTTTTAATAAGATTCATCCACATTCCCGCCGTTCAAAATCCAAAGTGCTATAATTTCACGCCGCTTTTCCCCGAAAAATATAGGAAATCAGCGCACACACTTAAGTTGTAAAACCAAACTATCTAGTCTATATTCCAAATCATAACTTTGCTTATCCCCCCTTTTTTGAGCAGCGTAGGTAATAAACATGGGTACTCCCGAACTTGCTATTGAACAATACACCGCACTCAGTGATGAAGTTTGTGATGCACGCATTCGTGCGGCAAAACAAGCTTTAGGAGACCGCCTTGTGATTTTAGGGCATCACTATCAGCGTGCAGAAGTGTTTAAATATTCTGACCTTTCAGGAGATTCGCTAAAATTATCCCGCGAAGCTGCGAAATCTGCCGCTGAATATATCGTGTTTTGTGGCGTGCATTTCATGGCAGAAGTTGCGGATATTATGAGCCGTCCTGAACAAATTTCGATTTTGCCCGACCTTGCCGCAGGCTGTTCGATGGCTGACATGGCAAATCTTTCAAAAGTTGAACGTGCATGGAGAGAGCTTTCCGAAGTGTTGGATGCAGACACGCAAATCACGCCTGTGACTTATATTAACTCAGCTGCCGATTTGAAAGCATTTTGCGGCAAACATCAAGGTGTAGTTTGTACCTCCAGCAATGCCCGCCAAGTCTTGGAATGGGCATTTTCACAGCGCGAAAAAGTGTTATTTTTCCCCGACCAACATTTAGGGCGCAACACGGGTTATCGCATGGGTATTCCTTTGGAAGCCATGGTGACTTGGGATTTTAATCAGCCCCGTGGCGGTTTGAGCGTCGAACAAATTCGTAACGCAAAAATCATTTTGTGGAAAGGATTTTGCTCGGTGCACCAATTATTTCAGCCGCAACATATTGATGCGTTTCTGGAAAAATATCCTGAAACTAAAGTGATTTCTCATCCCGAATGTTCGTTTGAAGTCTGTGCGAAATCTGATGAAGTCGGTTCGACAGAGTACATTATCAAAACCGTGAAAGCTGCGCCTTCAGGTACGCGCTGGTTGGTGGGCACGGAATTAAATTTGGTCAAACGCTTGGCGGAAGAAGTCGCGGGGGAAGGAAAACAGGTACATTTCATGTCACCCACGATGTGTATGTGTTCAACTATGTATCGTACTGATCCGCAGCATTTACTCTGGGTTTTGGAAAATTTGGTGAAGGGTAAAGTGGTCAATCAAGTGAAAGTTGCTACCCAAGAAACCGAATTGGCGCGGGCTGCTTTACAACAAATGTTTGATGTTTCGCCTTAAGCAATATCGCGTCTATTGAAATCATTGGTCTCTATACAAATAGCATAAGTATTTATCTCGTTTCAGCGTTGTAATGCCTACCTCGTCGCTCTAGCAACGAGGATTGTAGCTGTTTATTTGAGATAAAAAACATTGAGATTTAAATGATTCGTAGTGCTAAAGAACTAGGGCGAGTCATCAATTAAGTGTTAACAGAAAGTAGCGTGTTTAAAAATCTTTAAAGAAGCCCCCAACCCCCTAAAGGGGAGAGGGCTGAATCATTAACGTTATTTAATTTATAGAACATTAGGTTAAGCTACTTTCTGCTGTTTCTTTTTGAGGCTATTAGAAAAAACTCACTGGGCTGTACACTTTTTCTTAAGAGCCGT
>JBDLSS010000352.1:0-17289 GCA_039799345.1 Pseudomonadota bacterium | reverse complement strand
CATTAATGAATTGGTCAGCGTATGTGCTAAATAATCAATCACTTCATACGCGGGCTTGCCGCTGTCGAGCATTCTTTTGGCTTTATTGACCAAAGAATTGCGGGTTTCTTGAGAATGATCTCGTAATGCACAAATCGTGCTAACCGCATCTAAGGAATTCATCCATCCCATAAAATGCGAAACTTCAGTATCGATAATTTCTTCGGCTTTCAACGCCGCTTGTTCGCGAGAACGCATATTTTCCTGAATCACTTGGTTTAAATCGTCCACGCTGTACAAATACACATCTTCTAATTCTGCCACTTCGGCTTCAATATCACGCGGCACCGCAATATCCACCATAAAAATCGGGCGGTGTTTACGCGCTTTGACCGCTTTTTCAACCATCGCTTTGGTTAAAATCGGGGTGGGGCTTGCGGTGGAAGTAATCACCACATCCGCTTCTTCTAGATGTTTAGGAATTTCTTCTAAGGTAATCGCGTAGCCTGAAAATTCTTTGGCAACTAAACGCGCGCGTTCTACGGTACGATTTGCCACAATCATGCGCCCTAAACCTTTTTCATGCAGGTGGCGGGCAGCGAGTTCAATGGTTTCCCCTGCGCCAATCAATAGGGCAGTATTGCCTTGTAAATCGCCAAAAATTTGCTGGGCTAAGCGCACGGCGGCAAAAGCCACGGAAACAGGGCTTGAGCCGATGGCGGTATCGGTACGCACTTGCTTTGCCACGGAAAAGCTGTATTCAAATAATTTGCCGAGCAATTTCCCAATCGTGCCCGCCGTGCGTGCGGTGCTATAGGCGGTTTTAATTTGCCCGAGAATTTGCGGTTCACCTAAAATCATCGAATCTAAACCGCAGGCGACGCGCAATAAATGGCGCACTGCAGCCTGATCGGTGTGGGTGTAAAGATAATGTTGAATTTTGTCGCGGGTTAGGGCGTGATAACGCGCCAACCAATCATAGAGGGCAACAACATTGTCTTGTTCCACACTGCAATAAATTTCGGTACGGTTACAAGTGGACACAATCACCGCTTCTTTTGCGAGTTCGCACTGGGTTAAAGCATTGAGCGCGTTTGAAAGGGTGTCCGTGGCAAAAGAAATCTTCTCGCGGATTTCAACGGGGGCAGTGGTGTGGTTCAAACCAAGAGCGATTAATTGCATAGCAGATCACGACGACGTTGTTTAGTAACTGTGGGGAATCAAGTCATTATAACCAGTCATGCACAGTTTGCACATGATTCTTGATAGAGTTTGTGTGGTTACTCAGGTAGATACACGTAGGACTGGCAGTTCTTGAAGAATTGCCAATCCTAAAAACCTAGCAGGTCTTAGACCTCAGAATGATTATAGCGGAATATTCTGTAAAGCTTGATAAGCACTGCCCAGCCACACTTTTGCACGTTGCCGTTCTAACAAGCCCAAATTAGCCCCTTCTTTGCTGTGAATCGCAGCCCAAAAGCTGGCATTCGCATTGTCGATTTTTTGCATCGTGGGATTATGCAAACGACGCAATTCGAGAATATGGGCACTGAGTGCCAGTGCCTGTTGTTTAGCGGCAGAAGCGTGGAACATTTCAAAACGTTCGCCACAACCATGGTTCAACACAATCACATAATTGACCTTATCTTGAAACTTTTCGAGTAATTCACCCAACAAAATTACAGAGTCTTTACTAGCATCCATCACATGCCAAAACGTCAGCTTTAAGTCGATGTCTGCTTGTCCTTCCACTAAACCGCTGTCATCAATCCAACGCGATAAAGGGCGCATTGCTTGAGCAGCAAGATCAATAATCACGCGAGTTTCTTCAACTTCGGTGACATTTTCAACCACTTGATCCAGACTTTCGTAATCATCAACCACAATCTTCGAAGCATAGCCTGAATAGAATCGTGCAAACGAGGCATGTGAACGGTCGCTGTCGTGTGCCACAAACGGAAGATTGTGGTCGATGTAATACTGCGCGAGGAGGCGCGATACGACTGATTTACCAACGCCGCCTTTTTCACCGCCAATAAAATGGATATTCTTCATAAGATTCACCGTGTTATGTAAACTGATAGGGCGCGTATGCGCAGGATTGGGGGCTTAATTTAGAACAGCTGACAAGCCCGCCGTGCATCATAACATCGGAATGTGCATTATTTTATAAAATTACATGGGATTTAACACTGAGTGTAGTACGCTCTAAACCTTTTTCCTCCCCCAAAGCTGGTGCAGGTTTGTAACCTGCACCGTAACGTTTCAGCTTATTCTGATGTTCTCAGACGTTCCAGTAAAAATCTGTAGCTTGGGTTGCCGTTGGTAGCCCAAAGAAAATGTGGAATGAAAAAATACAATGTTTGTAGGAATTTAGGGTAATGTTGGGTTGCCGATGGCAACCCAACCTACCGAAGCAAGCAAATAATTTAACGAAATATTTAAAAGACACTGGCGATTTTCCAAAAATATCCGATAATCGGGACATCTATATAAATATTACCTGTGGAAATTCTCATGAATATCACTGTTAAATTATTTGCAAGTCTACGTGAACAAGTTGGCAAGGGCGAAGTGAAACTGAATGCAGACAAACCCATGACCATTGCACAAATTTGGGCGCAAGTCAGCGAAGAAATGCCATTACCGACACATATTTTGATGGCGTTAAATATGCAATATGTTGAACCCAATGCTTTAGCACAAGCAGGCGATGAAGTTGCTTTTTTCCCGCCCGTCACAGGTGGTTAAGTGAAAGTTGAAATTTGCCCACAGCCCTTCAATCCTTGGTCAGTTCTACAAGAATATGAAGCCCAGCGTACGCAAGCAGGAAAATGTGGCGCAACCGCCTGTTTTATAGGCACAATGCGCGACTATAACGCAGGCGACACCGTACAACAAATGTGGCTGGAACACTATGCAGGCATGACTGAACTTTATTTACAACAACTGGCCCACGAAGCCGAACAGCGTTGGCAATTGTTGGACAGTTTAATCCTGCATCGTGTGGGCGAAATTCAGTGTGATCAAACGATTGTATTAGTGGCTGCGTGGGCGGGACACCGTTCACCCGCCCTCGATGCCTGTCGTTATTTGATTGAAGAACTGAAACAGCATGCCCCGTTTTGGAAACGCGAAACCCTGAACACAGGACAACAGCGTTGGGTGGCGCAAAATACGCCCAAGTAAATTTAATTTATGAGGCGCACTACGCAATAGTGGCGCATTTCCTCTCTAAAAACCTCTTAGACAAAAACTAAGAGGTTTTTTTGTGCGCTGCAACAGATGTTTTGCCGTGATGACCTGTCTATAATAGAGAAATTTCTGGAACAAGCTCAACAGGACTATTTTATTGCCTGTTATTGCTCTGCAATATAGGCATGACCTGAATCAAGCTTTCTAACTAACGAGACCTGCCAGATGCTCAAAGATGATGATATTAAGCACCAAAAAAATCTTCAAGATACCTTGACTCAGATTTTAGGTTTATTGAAAAAGCAAGAGCTAGTCAGCGAGTTAGTGCGTAAGCAGGAAATGCCGCGCCACGATTTGGTGCAAAACCTCATTGAAAAACAACATGTTAATGAGCTTAGAAAACGCTTACACCAATTACACCCTGCGGACGTGGCGTTTATTTTAGAAAGCCTCCCCCTAGACCAGCGGCAAATGGTTTGGGATTTGGTAAAAGTTGAGCATTATGGCGCGATTTTGCTCGAAGTGTCGGATGCGGTACGTGAAAGCTTAATTGAAGAAATGGAGCATGAAGAATTACTGGATGCAGCCGAGCATTTAGATTCTGACGAAATCGCCGACCTTGTGCCCGATTTGCCGAAAGATGTGGTATTTGAGCTGCTCACCTCTTTAGACAGCCGCAACCGTGCAAAAGTGCAATCCGCGCTCTCATTTCCAGAAGGCACGGTGGGCGCGTTAATGGAATTTGAAATGATTACCGTGCGCGACGACATCACTTTAGCGACCGTGATTCGCTATTTACAACGCCGTGGCGAAATCCCCGCGCAAACCGACCAGTTGTTTGTGGTGGATCGGGAAAATAATTTTAAAGGTTTATTACCGCTACGCAGTTTACTGATTCACGACCCTGATTTGCCCGTGACGGAAATGATGTTGAGTGAACCGATTTTTTTCTACACCGACGGTTCGGCACGCGAAGCCGTGCAAGCCTTTGAACGCTATGATTTACTTTCTGCCCCTGTGATTAATGCACATCATCAACTCGTGGGTTGCTTAAGTGTTGATGCAGTCATGGACTTTATCAACGATACTTCTCAGAAAGAGCGTTTAAATCAGGTCGGTTTGAGTGAAGAAGAAGATTTATTCGCCTCGGTGTGGAAAAGTGCCAAAAATCGTTGGATGTGGTTGGCCATTAATTTATTAACTGCTTTCGTTGCCTCGCGGGTGATTGGCGTATTTGAAAACACCATTCAACAAATTGTTGCCTTAGCAACCCTGATGCCGATTGTCGCAGGGATTGGAGGTAACACAGGCAATCAAACCATGACTTTAATTATTCGAGGTTTAGCGTTACAACAAATTAATACCAATAATTTTAAATATTTATTTTTTAAAGAACTTGCAATTGCCTTTTTAAATGGTTTGCTATGGGGCAGTGTGATTGGTGGGGTGGCTTATGTGCTGTATGACAAGCTTTCAATCGGGCTGGTGATGACGGCTGCCATGGTGCTTAATTTGTTGTTAGCATCTTTAGCAGGGGTGCTCATTCCCCTAATTTTGCATAGCACAGGACGTGATCCCGCGATGGGCAGCAGCGTCATGCTGACTGCGGTCACAGACAGTATGGGATTTTTCATTTTCTTAGGTCTCGCCACTATATTCCTAGTATAATACTGGGAATATATTTACATAGAAATATTATGCCTATGAACTCATTTGACGCACAACAGTTTTTCAATAATTACGCTACCTTATGTCTGTGTGTACTGAATAATGAAGCTCATTTCATCTCAGTTAATCCGAGCTGTGAGCAAATTTTCGGGATGGATGCAGAACAATTAACTCAACAATCTTTGTTCGATTTTGTACATCCCGAAGATCATCCGCTCACACGGCAATTTTTACGACAATTAGAAAGTGCTTATCACAGTCTCTCTTGTGAAAATCGCCTACGCACGACCTTATCGGGGCGTTATGTTACTTTTACTTGGACAGCACATTTATCGGAAGACGATGCAAAAATTTATGCCACTGCCGCCCCGCTGCTAAAAGCTCAACAACATCCTCCTGAAATGATTCGCTTACGTTATGAACGCATGTTAACCACTTGTGCACGGCGTTTGCTTAATTTCAATGCGGACGAAGACCCGCTAACTGAGATTTTAAGTTTTTTGCAAAAAACAACAGCCGTCAGTAATGTGCATATTTTCAAAAATCAAAAGACTGAATTAGGTTTGATAGCGCATTGTACCCACCAAGTTTCGCACTCAGGAAAGCACAGTTGGATTCAAGAATTTAACTATGAAAATGGTTTTGAACGTTGGAAAACCCAACTTGATCAGGGGCAAGTAATCAGCGGCAAAGTGATAGATTTCCCTGAGTCCGAAAAACAAATTTTACAAAGTTTACACCTGCTCTCAGTCTCAGTTTTACCGATCATGGTGGGGGGGAAATGGTGGGGTTTTATCAGTTTCGAAGACAGCTTACATTTGCGATTGTGGCATTCAGAAGATGTTCGCCTGCTGCAAGTGGCAGCGGAATTAATTGGTGCATATTTAACGCGGCGCGAAAATGAGGCACGGTGGCGGGACAATGAAAACCGTTACTATTCAGTGGTTGCCGCCATGCAAGAAGGTGTAATCTTGCAATATGCCGATGGAAGAATCGGCGCGTGCAATACCAGTGCCGAGCGAATTTTTGGCATTTGTGCAGAACAAATGTTAGCTCTGGAGTCGATGGGAGAATTCTGGAATCTGATTCATGAAGATGGTTCACATTTCTCAATGGATATTCATCCCGCGATGATCACCTTGCGAACAGGACGTGCCTGTTCTCACATCACCATGGGTGTCCACCGTCCCGATAACAGTTTGGTCTGGGTATCAGTCAATTCTCAACCCTTGTGGCATGCGGGCGAGTCCTTACCTTATGCTGCCGTCACCACCTTCAGTGATATTACCGAGCGTAAACACATTGAAGAAGCTTTGCGTCAAAGTGAGAGCCGTTTCCGCCGCTATTTTGAAATGCCTCTCGTCGGCATTGCTTTGACCCGCCCCAATGGCTGGATTGAAGTCAATGATGCACTGTGTCAGATGTTGGGTTATAGCGCACAAGAAATCATGTCGCGCCGTTGGATTGAAATGAGTCATCCAGAAGACCGCGATTTAAACAGTGAATATTTGCGGCGCATGGATGAAGGTTTGAGCGATGGTTATATCCTAGATAAACGTTACATTCGTAAAGATGGTTCTATTTTATACGCCAATATTTCCACGCGTTGCGTGCGCAAGGTCAATGGTGCAATTGAATATTTTGTGGTGTTAGTTCAAGACATTACCCAACGAAAATTAATGGAAGTTGCGCTACAAAACAGCGAGGCGCGTTATCGCACAATTTTTAACAATGCTGCGGTCGGGATTGTATTGATCAATCGGGCTGGTGAATACATTCAATTTAATAATCGTTGGGCAGAAATACTCGGCTATCTACCGCATGAATTGCAAAAACTTAAAAATACCGATGTGTGTCACCCAGACGATCTTGCCGAAGTGATACAACGCACCGAAAAAGTGTTTAATCATGAATTGGATCAGTATCACCTCGAAAAACGCTACATTCATAAAAATGGCAAAGTATTGTGGTTAGATTCTTTCATCTCAACTTTGCGTGACTCTGAAAATAATATTGAAGCAATTCTTGGTATTGCAATTGATATTACTGCCCGCAAACAAGTGGAAAGAGAACGCGACCGTTTGTTTAATCTTTCAGTGGATATGCAGTCCATTGCCACCTTTGAAGGCTATTTCAAACAACTGAATATTGCTTGGGAACATACCTTAGGCTGGACGCTGGAAGATTTAACCAGTCGTCCCTTCTTTGATTTCGTGCATCCTGATGATCTTGCGCTCAGTGAAAAAATTTTTACCAAATTAAAACAAGGGAAAAGCATTTTAGGTTTTGAAAATCGTTACCGTTGTCGTGAAGGAGGCTATCGCTGGATTTCGTGGAATGCTTATCCTTTAATCGATCAAGGACAAATTTACAGCATAGCCCGTGATATTACCGAACGTAAACAAAGTGAATTCGCACTGAAAGATGCCCATGAACGTCTAATAACCATTCTCGACAGTATTGAATCCTTGGTCTATGTCGCTGACATGAAGACGTATGAATTGCTGTATGTGAATAAATATGGACAAGATACGTTTGGGGATGTGGTTGGGGAAACTTGTTGGAAAGCTTTGCAAAAATCATTCAGCATCCCCTGTGAGTTTTGCAGCAATCCGAAGCTGCTGGATCAGACGGGTAAGCCCTTGGGAGTGTATACCGCTGAAATTCTCAATACACTGAATAACAAATGGTATTTGACCCGTGACCGCGCAATTTATTGGGTCGACGGACGTTTAGTACGTTTACAAATTGCCACCGATATTACAGAAATCAAACGCACAGAAGCCGCTTTGAAACAAAGTGAACGCCGTTATCGTGCCATCGTGCAAGATCAAACCGAGCTGATTTGTCGAATCTCGCCCGAAGGTATTTTAAGCTTTGTAAATCAAGCCTATTGTCGTTATTTTGGTAAAACCAAAGAAGAATTATTAGGTACTTATTTCATTCAAATGATTAATGAAGATTTTCACTTATTTAAAGAACGGGTCAGTATTTTGACAAAAGATTCGCCTGTTTGTGAAACCGAGCATCGCGTGACCTTACCTACGGGACAGGTACGTTGGCAACATTGGATTAAACGCGCCATGTTTGATGACGCAGGTACTTTATTTGAATATCAAGCGGTGGGGCGTGACATCACCGAGCGCAAACAAGCTGAAGAAGAATTGCGTCGTGCGAAAGAAACTGCTGAAGCTGCAACCCAAGCAAAAAGCGATTTTCTTGCCAATATGAGCCATGAAATTCGCACTCCCATGAATGGCGTGGTAGGCATGACTGAATTAATGTTGAGTACCGAGCTAAATCCACAACAACGTGAATATGCGGAAATTATTCGTCAGTCTACCGATGCCTTGCAATCTTTAATCAATGATATTTTAGATTTTTCTAAAATTGAGGCGGGTAAATTAACCCTCGAACCTATCACCTTTGACCTTGAAAATGCCGTGTTAGATGTGGCACGTTTGCTTTCTGTTACCGCAGAAAATAAGGGTTTAGTGCTGAATGTGCGCTATGCCCCGACAGCTCCACGCTACTTAATTGGGGATATGGGCAGAATTCGCCAAGTGCTGACAAATCTGGTCGGTAATGCGGTCAAATTCACCCAAAAAGGTTCAGTGCTGATTGATGTCGATTGTGAAATGGAAAGTAGTCACCGCGCCCGCATTGGCATTCATGTCAAAGATACAGGTATTGGCATTTCTGAACACCAGTTAGAACATGTTTTTGAAAAATTTACTCAAGCCGATTCTTCCACCACCCGTAAATTTGGCGGCACAGGCTTGGGCTTATCCATCAGCCAACAATTGATTGAAATGATGGAGGGGGAGTTGACAGTGAGCAGTAAATTGGGACAAGGCTCTGTTTTCAGCATTAAACTTTCCCTGCCTTTGGCTGAAACCCAATCAGCACCTACGGAACATTTATCGACACTGAGAAATCATTTTCCTGCGGGCGTGCGGATTTTGGTGGTGGATGATAATCCCGTCAACCAACACCTACTTATTGAACAACTCGAAGGTATGCAAGGCGATTGTGTGGCGGTAAGTTCTGGCAAAGCGGCTTTAAGTACTTTACAAGAAGCAGCCCAACAAGGACGACCGTTCTGGCTCGCCATTTTGGATTATTTTATGCCTGAAATGGACGGTGAATATTTGGGCTATTTAATCAAACAATCCCCACTGCTGAAAGAAACGGTGTTGGTGATGCTGTCTTCCGCAGGTTCTCAACAAAATGGGCAACATTTACAAACACAAGGTTTTGCTGCCCATTTCATTAAACCATTACCGTTTCATCAACTGCGCGACACGCTATTTTTATTATGGGAAGCGCATCTTAATCACAGATCCGCCCCATTTATTACGCTTGAAAGTTTGATGCGATTCTCAGCTTTGCCCAACGCAATCCCTGCGCCGCCCGCACATTACAAGGGTTTACCGGTGTTATTGGCAGAAGATAATGAAGTTAACTGCATTGTTGCGGTCAATATGTTGCAGCAATTAGGTTGTGAGGTGAGCGTCGCCAAAAATGGGCGCGAAGCTTTAGAATTAATCAATCAACATAAATTTGCATTGATTTTTATGGATGTACAAATGCCCGAAATGGATGGTTTTGAAGCCACCCGTGCGATTCGTCAACAAGAGCGCATTCGTAAGCAGGCACATCGGATTATTGTGGCGATGACTGCTAATGCGATGCGAGGGGATGCAGAACGTTGTTTTACCGAGGGCATGGATGATTATGTTGCCAAGCCATTCAGTTTGGAACGCCTCAGTAATATCTTGAGAAAATATCATCCTCCCTCCACAATGACGACCAACCCTATTGTTAAAACGCCTGCTAAAACTATGAAAACAACCACTGCTTTGCCCTCTGCCACCACCCAAAAAGTGTTATTGGTTGAAGATAATTTGATCAATTGTTTGGTCGCCACCAATATGCTAGAAACCTTGGGTTGTCATGTTGATGTGGCTGAAAATGGTAGACAGGCTATTGAATTGTGCGATAAAAATATTTATGCGTTAATTTTTATGGATATTCAAATGCCTGTGATGGATGGTATTGAAGCAACGCGCCATATTCGTCATTCCACTGGCGCAAATCACGCCCTGCCGATTGTTGCGCTTACGGCAAATGTCATGCCCAGTGATGTGAAACTATATTATTCCGTGGGTATGAATGATTGTCTTGCGAAACCGATTACCGTGGAACGTTTGCGGGGTGTGGTCGAGCAGTATTTAGATTTGTCTGGAGAGCTGAATGTAAGCAACGTCAGCGTTTCCGAAAATAATGAAATCTCTTCTTCAACGACGAAATATACCCAAGAGTTTGCGCAGTATCAAATCTTTGATGTTGAACAAATTAAGCGGGTTTCACTGGGCAACAGTCGAATTTTGAAAAAGATTGTCTGCGAATTTGAAAAAGATATTTCTAAACAACTTGATCGCATGGATCAGGCCTATGCCAAGGCGGATTATGTCACGCTGCATCGTTTGGCACATTCGCTCAAAGGCAGCACCAGCAGTATTGGTGCAATACGTTTGGGAAAAATTGCTGCCGCCGCCGAAAGTGCCGCAGACAAACAAGATGCCGCTGAGTTTGGTGAGTTGTTGACATTTATTAAAGCGGAAGTAGTGCTTTTAGAACAGACATGGGCAAAAATTCAGTGGGATCAGTTGCTTTAGGGGTGACAAGGACACGAAAGTTGAAGATTTATCTCATTCTTACGCAGGAGTGTGATAATGGGGTAGTTTATAATCAAAGGATTATAAGCTTATGGAATTAAAGAAATTTATGTTTAAGAAAAGCGCGAAGTTAGGACTGACAGTACTACAAGCACTGCCAGTCCTTTGGTTGACGCTTAAGATTTAAGATTTTTAAGGAAGCCCCCAAAACTTAAAGATGTTTGTGTTTAAAGTCCCTTTTAGGGAATTTAGGGGCTGATTTTAAGGTTTAGCCCCCTTCAGAGGGTTGGCGACGCAGTTAAAGCTTAATTGATGACACGCCCTAACCTGTTTAAGTTATTCTGGAGTATGTTTATAAAAACACTTCCACCCCTTGTAAACCCACTCGCACTGGATGCGCAATTAATTTTCCAGGCGCGTTAAAACATTTTCCCGTTTCTAAACAAAATTGATAGCCATGAAAAGGGCAAGTAATCGTGCCTCCTGAAACTTTACCGTGATCAATCGGCATGTCGAGATGGGAGCACTGATTATTAAAACAACTAATTTTCATACCTAACCGACTGAGTAATAAAGAATATAACTTATCTTCAATACTGGTTTCAAATAGGTATATTCCATTATTTGGAATATGCAAAATCGGTGCGACCGCATACCATGCGCCTTTTTCTGTGGGGACTGTTTGCGGATAATGCCAAATCTGTTGAAGCTCAGGACAGGTTTTTATTAACAAAACTTCCGCTTGATGCACTAATTTAAGCACGGCAAGGTCTCGCAAATGCGCATGTTCATTTAAACCTTGCCAGCGTAATGCCAATGTGTCGCGGGTGGTTTCAGGTAACAGCTCAACGTCTGCTTGATAAGACAAAAGTAAGGCACGCACTTCAGATAAAGCGGCGGTGAGTGTTGCATCCATTATAAATCTCCTCCAGAAAGTTTTTAATAGAGTGAGCCGTGTTTACTTCGTTGTAGTTTATGCCAATAGGCTAAACGAGGCTGGTGTAGGTTTGTAATCTGCACCGTAACGTTTTTGCTTATTCTGACATATTTAAACGTTCTGGTCGGGGTTACAAACCCCGACCAGCTAGGGGTTTTTTAGGGGTGCTAACGCATTAAGAATTATCAGGATTCACAGGATTATCCGAATTAAGTAAGATTAACTTTTAATGCTTGTTTAATTCTGAAAATTCTTATCCCAAACTTAAGTTACTTAAGCTGATAAACGCCGCGTTTTACTAAATAATCCAGCACTTGAATGACACAACTTTCCACATCCTGTGAACCTGTGTCCACACGTAAATCAGGTTGCTCTGGAATTTCGTAGGGCGAAGAAATCCCTGTGAATTCTTTCACTTCACCCGCCCGCGCCCGTCGATATAAACCTTTCACATCGCGTTGCTCACAAATTTCCAGCGAGCAATCACAATAAATCTCAATAAAATCATCGCCCAACAACTGACGTGCTTTTATCCTATCTTCTGCAAAAGGCGAAATAAACGCCGTCAGTACAATCACCCCCGCTTCCACGAACAACTTTGCAACCTCTGCCACCCGACGAATATTCTCCACCCGCGCATCCGCAGAAAAGCCCAAATCCCTACAAAGATTATGCCGCACATTGTCGCCATCTAACACAAAGGTATGGAAACTCATTTGATATAAACGCTCTTCCAACGCATGTGCCAAGGTCGATTTTCCCGCGCCCGACAGTCCCGTAAACCATAGCACCGTACTTTGATGTTGATTTAAATCCGCACGACGTTGGCGTGTCACCGTTGCATAATGCCAAACCAAATTATTTGATATATTCATAAAATTTTCTCATTTCATTGTTATGCTGTATTTTACCTGAACCCATGAAACACCGATATTTTATTATGAAGCACCGCGAGTTAACTTAATAATATATTTTATTATCAATGAGATATATTAAGATAAATTGATTTTCGCCCATCAAAATTATCACTAAGCCCTCTCAGTTGGCATAATTGCACAGTACTGCAAAATATTTTTTACTAAGCCCATGATGAGTAAGTCTTAATACCGTATTTAATTGATTTCATCTATTGAACTGTTATCGAATTGACCAACTTAGGTATATTTTTATGAATGCACTTCCTTTATCTTTGCCTCAGCCGATCAATCCTAAATTACTCGGTTCACTCTTTGTGTTACTTTCTGCAATCGGGTTTTCTGCAAAAGCGATTTTGGTGAAATTGGCGTATGTGTACAGTGTGGATGCCATCACCTTACTCGCCTTGAGAATGGTATTTTCCGCCCCTTTCTTTATTATTACTGCGATTTGGTACAGTCTCGATCAAAAATTATCGCCACTCACGCGGAGTGATTGGCTCACAATCTTGATTCTCGGTTTTCTCGGTTATTATTTAGCTAGCTTATTAGATTTCTTAGGATTACAGTTTATTTCTGCAGGTTTAGAACGTCTGATTTTGTTTTTATACCCAACTTTTGTGGTTGTATTATCAGTGCTATTTTATCGTCGTTCCTTACGAAAAAAAGAATTATTTGCCTTATTATTAAGTTATATCGGAATTGCCATTGTTTTTCAACATGATATAGGCACAATACAACAGAATTTGATTCTGGGGAGTAGTTTAGTATTTGCCAGCGCGTGGGCTTATGCGCTGTATTTAATTGGAAGTGGTCGCAGTATTGCCCGTATAGGAGCGATGCGTTTCATGTCTTATGTGATGATTGTGGCCTGTGTGGCATGTTTTGCGCAATTTTTATTTACACGTCCACTGAATACCGTTTTTTCACAAGCGATGCCTGTTTATGGCTTAGGTATTGCGATGGCTTTGTTTTCGACTGTTGCGCCTGCTTTCTTGTTGGCGTTGGGCATTCGACATATTGGTGCAAGTCGTGCCTCATTAATCAGTTCGATTGGTCCTGTCACCACAATTTTCCTAGCCTATTTCTTTTTAAATGAACCGATGTCAGCGGTGCAATTGTGCGGCTCCGCCTTGGTGTTGGCGGGGGTATTGCTGGTGAGTTTGTAGGTTTTTATGCTTTATCAAGAACTTTTCAGGGGAAGAAGAGCATCAAAAATTTCTCTGATTTCCCTGTTATCCAGAATAAAATATCAGGTGCTCATGCTTGGTGAGTAAAGGCAAAATCTGTGTTTCATCAAGCTGATGATTATTAGGCTCGCTTCTTAATGAACACGATAAATATAGCGTGATCTGCCTAGGGGGTGTGATCAATTAGGTTTTAACAGAAAGTAGCGCGTTTAAAAACCTTTAAAGAAGCCCCCAACCCCTAAAAGGGACTAAACACGAACAAGTTATTTGATGTTTAATATTTTAAGTCCCCTTTAGGGAATTTAGGGGCTAGTTTTAAGGTTTAGCTCTCTTTTAGGGGGTGGGGCGCAGTTAAAACTTAATTGATGACACGCCCTAGAAATATCATGCAGAACCAAAATGTTGATTAAAATACTTTTGTCAGTTTCCTCACAATCGTTTTTGACTTTAATTATTTAAAATCAATAAGCTATAAACTGGCGTAGTCCTTGCTTGAAAGCTGAAAACTACCTCATCAGCCACAGGATTGATCATGAAATCAACGAAAGACCTTAAACAACTCATCGATGAACCTGCATGTAGCCACAATAAAAAAGAAAAATCTGGCTGTGCCAAACCTAAACCCGGCGCGACCGCAGGCGGTTGCTCGTTTGACGGCGCACAAATTGCTCTGTTACCGATTGCTGACGTTGCTCACATCGTGCACGGGCCTATCGCTTGCGCGGGAAACTCTTGGGACAATCGCGGCACACGCTCCTCAGGTTCTAAATTATTTCGTCTCGGCATGACCACCGACTTGACCCAAGAAGATGTGATTATGGGACGTGGCGAAAAACGCCTATTCCATTCGATTAAACAAGCGATTCAAAGCTATCATCCAGCCGCCGTATTTGTGTATAACACCTGCGTGCCCGCGTTAACGGGTGATGATATTGATGCCATTTGTAAAGCCGCCGCTGAAAATTTTGGAACGCCTGTCGTACCTGTAGATTGTGCAGGTTTCTACGGCACGAAAAATTTAGGCAACCGTATCGCGGGTGAAGCGATGATGAAACATGTTGTCGGCACGCGTGAACCTGAACCCTTGCCAGCAAATAGCTATCGTGAAGGCATCAAAGTGCACGATGTGAATTTAGTCGGTGAATACAATATTGCAGGCGAATTCTGGCATGTGTTGCCTTTGCTCGATGAACTTGGATTGCGGGTATTATGCACCTTGTCAGGCGATGCACGTTTCCACGAAGTACAAACCATGCACCGCGCCGAAGCCACAATGATGGTCTGTTCCAAAGCGATGTTAAACGTGGCGCGTAAAATGGAAGATACTTATGGGATTCCGTGGTTTGAAGGCAGTTTCTACGGCATCAGCGACACTTCACAAGCCTTGCGTGATTTTACCCGCTTGTTGAAAGACCCCGATTTAACTGAGCGTGTTGAAAAACTCATCGCCCGCGAAGAAGCGCGTATTCGTGCAGAATTGGACGTGTGGCGCGAACGGATGAAAGGCAAACGCGTGTTGTTGTACACGGGCGGGGTGAAATCGTGGTCAGTGGTGTCCGCGCTGCAAGATTTAGGCATGGTGGTGGTTGCCACAGGCACTAAAAAATCCACAGAAGAAGACAAGGAACGCATTCGTGAAATCATGGGCGAAAACACCAAGATGATTGACGATGGCAGCCCGAAAGCCTTGCTCGGTGTTTACAAAGAATACCAAGCAGATATTTTAATCGCGGGCGGTCGGAATTTGTACACTGCGATGAAAGCAAAAATTCCGTTCCTCGACATCAATCAAGAACGCGAATTTGGTTATGCAGGTTATCAAGGCATGTTAGAACTGGTGCGCCAATTGGCTTTAACCATTGAAAGCCCGATTTGGTCTGCGGTGCGTAGTGCTGCCCCGTGGAAAACAGCGGCTTAATTTTCTAAAATCTCGAATAGTCCACATGGAACAGCGTGAAGTGTGGGCTATATTTGTAAATCCCCTCCCACGTTTTTATGACTTTATCCCCCTTTGAAAACGTAAGTGCCTACACAAATAGCATATATTCAAGAACGGCGTGAGATGTTATAAAGTCAAGTTTTATCCCTTTTCGGTTGAATACCCATTTAGGAGAATGCTTGATGTTAGCTGTTCGCTTACCCATTTTGATGCTGCTCGGGGCAGTAGCGATGTGTGGCAATGCTTTTGCCGAACCCACAAACCGCGTGTTTGTCACCAATGAAAAAGACAATACTGTCACCGCAATTAATGCAAAAACCCATGAAATTGAAGGTAAAATTTCTATTGGAAATCGTCCGCGTGGTATAGGTATTTCCCCCGATCATCAAGAAGTTTATGTGGCAATCAGTGCAGAAAATGCCATCGCAGTTTTTGATCCCAAGACACTAAAAGTGTTGCGTAAGTTCCCCGCAGGTTCTGATCCTGAAACGTTTGCTGTGCATCCCACAACGGGCAATTTATATATTTCCAATGAAGACTCCGCAAAAGCCAGCGTTTTCGACCCAAAAACGGGGAAATTATTGGCAGAAGCTTCCGTCGGCATTGAACCTGAAGGCGTGATTATTGCGCCTGATGGCAAGCAGGTGATTGTCACCAGTGAGGCAACTAACAGTTTGCACTTTATCAGTATTCCCGAACATAAAGTGTTAGCAACTTTGGAAGTGGGTGGTAGACCGCGTGCAGCGGCGTTTACCCAAGACAGTCAATTTGCCTTTTCCACGTCGGAGCTGACCGCAGAAATTAAGAAAATTGATATGCAAAAACACGAAGTGGTGAAAATCTTCTCGCTAAGCAACATTGAAAAAGCCAAGCCTAAAGATATTGTGTTCAGCAAGGATCAGAAAATTTTATATATTGCATTGGGGCGGGCGGCGGCGGTGGCGGTGATTGAGGTGGAAAGCCTGAGTCTGAAAACCACGATTGCGGTCGGGGAACGGGTTTGGGGTTTGGCATTGTCGAAAGATGGTTCGCGTTTGTATACCACCAATGGCGGTAATGACACGGTGTCGGTGATTGATACAGCAAATAATGCGGTGATTGCTAGCGTGAATACAGGCAAAGCGCCATGGGGTGTGGTGATTGATGATTAAATAATTGGCAGTGCTAGGGGGTGTCATCAATTAGGTTTTGACAAAGATATGGCTAAAGAAGCCCCTAAAGGGTGAATGCTGGTGCAGGTTACAAACCCCGACTGGCAAGGGCACTGCCATAAAAATAGAGAAAATCACATCGAAGTCATTCCCTCTCTCAAAAATCATCATTCATTATTTAACAGGGTCTCTGATACTGTTAAATACATCTCTGCTTAGGGTAAATTGACTTTCCAAACCCAATACGTTACTTTTAATCTATCGTAATACATTATTCCATACGCCCCAATCATGAAAACATGAATTGTGTGCGTCCTAATTACACCCTTCGTAAGGATAGATTTATGTACAAAAAATCACTGCTCAGCCTTGCTATTGCTGCAAGCTTCACCTTAAGCCCCATAGCGCATGCTGCTGCAACCAAAGTTGAATTAGCGACAGGCGATGAAAAACTCTCCTACCACAATGTGCATGGCAAAGCTTTGCAAGAAAAGTTGAAGAAATACAACTTAAATGTGACCTTATTGCCTACGAAAGGCTCTACCGACAACATCCTGAAAATTGAAAACGGCATCGTTGACATGGCTCTGGCACAAGAAGATGTGTATGCGATGGCTTCCGTTAAAGACCCCGAA
>JBDLSS010000351.1:0-3122 GCA_039799345.1 Pseudomonadota bacterium | reverse complement strand
TTGAAAGGCATAGTGCTTCGTCATAGCACCGCCCCGAAAATAAGCGGATTGTTGAAAAACACAGGGCGATTTGTGTCTCCGCAGGGGGGGGGCGTCGGATCAAGTGAAATTGCTTTTTTTTGAATTTAAAAAAGCAGATTGTTTCCAATTGATGCGCTGATTTTTTGTTTCAAACGACATATTTTACGGTAAAAAAACGCAAAAAACACGCCCAAAAAGCTGCTGTTCGCTGGTGTCTGTAGTGCGGACGGGACAGTTTTAGGCTAAGACGCCCATTCCGTTAAATCAGGGAATCGGCCTTCCTTCCACTCTTTTCTTATTTTTGCCCCTGCACGATTGAATAAAGCGCACCTATCATCATTCTTAATTGGTTTTAGTAATGTAACTTCACCATTTATTTTGTCAATCGCTAATTCACCTAAATTAGTGTCATCACTTCCAAAAGTGTAACGCACAATTTGAGAGTTTTCAAATGTTTTATTTAATTTTATATAAAATGCCATAGTTGTTTGCTTCAGGTGATAATTGCGTTTTTGAAATCAAAAAACCGATTATTTCCAACTTGTGTACTGATTTTTTGTTTCAAACGGCATATTTTACTACAAAAAAACGCAAAAAAACACGCCCAAAAAGCTGGTGTACGCTGGTGTCCGTAGTGCGGACGGGACACCGTAGTGCGGACGGTGCAACGGACGGGACATCACTATTTCGCTTCGTTAATTTCTAGAGCCCAATCCCAATTTGGTTTTTCTTTAATCAAATCGGCAAACAATGTGCCTTGCAGAATTAATCCAAGATCATTGTCCAAATAAATATCTGGCATATTTAATGCCTTTAATATAATCATTTTCATGAAGTCTATATTTTTGAAGTTGATTAAATAGTATGACGGCTCATTTATGTGCGGCTTAAATACATCGCCTTCGTCATCCTCATAATGTACTGAAAGGCTTTCATCATACTCAATTTGAATAAATTCATTTGTACTTAATGATCCAATTCCTAATCGAGAGGCATCTATATTAACGACAAGGCTTGGGTCACTTGATAGCAATAGTTTGATTTTTTCAAGTTTAAAATCGCATGGCGTAATTAATATCATATCTCGCATAATATAATCCTATTTTAATTTTACTGGGCCAATTTTTTGAAGGAATATGCCATTCGGGATGGTGGACATTTATTGTAATCAGTTAGCGAATTTCAGTTCTGGTATAACAATGCTCGAACACATCAGTATTTAGTCGGATTGACGCCAGTGGATGCATGGTGTAGTCGTGATCCATTTTGCAATATTCCGAGAATGGTGAAAATCTACTCTCTGTGGAATGGCGCGTTAAAAGGCATGGTGCTTCGGTATTAGCACCGCCCCGAAAATAAGCGAATTGTTAAAGAACGCAGGACGTTTTGTGTGTCCGCAGGAAAGCTACGTCCCATCAGATGGAAATTGCTTTTTTGAACTCAAAAAGGCCAATTATTTCCAAATGATGTACTGATTTTTTGTTTCAAACGGCATATTTTACAGCAAAAAAACGCAAAAAAACACGCCCAAAAGGCTGGTGTACGCTGGTGTCCATAGTGCGGACGGGACACCGCGCCTGTTCAGCACAGGCGTGGTTGTTATTCCGTGCCTGTGCTGGGCAGGTATAGGGCGGGGAAATCTAACGCCTATAAGCCGCGAAGACTGCCATTGTATAAACCGCATGAGCACTTAACCAAAAGGACTGAATTACTCTTTCGTGTTATCGCGAGTAAATCGTTGCATCTTTCGCAACGAATAGACGCCACGACGCCTTCTTTTAGGTACTCACCTACTGCTGCGTCGGTGGTTTTAATAGTTGGCTTAAAATACTTGTCCATGTTATTTATTTTTCATTTCTGAAAGAACATCTCGTAAGCGTTGGCCTTCGTTTCGGGCACGTTCCGCAGCATCGCGTAAAAGTTGATACCGTTCAACACTATTGAGGCCCGGTAGTGAGCGGCCAGTCAAGCTTGCGCCAACTTCATCAAACAGTGAGCCAGGTTCAAATGCGGTCCCGGCTCTTGTCGTTATCATATGGCCCGCTTCATGTGCAACTGCTGCTCGTGGCGTTAATGTCTCAAATACCGTTGTTGCTGATCGTGTGGTAGCAGGGAACATATTGGGACCCAAGAATGTCACATCCAAGAAATCAGAATATGAAGACATGTGAGTGCTAATTACAAAATCATCTGAATTAAGCCCCAATTCTTTAATATGCGTATGTAATTGTACTTCCTGTGCGGCTGTTAGTATTTCTTCATTGCGATTGCCACGACTCCCTAGTTTGCGCAATGCTGTGGTACTTTCAGCTCTTAGCAAACTCTTTGTTGCATACTTTTCTACTAGCTGACTGCCCCCCGCAATACCAGCGACGAAAGGGATGCCGTTATCAACAAGTCTCGCCGCACGTTGGGAACCCGTCAATGCTTCCACGCCATTGTATGTAACGGTGTTGAATTGCCTGCCGAAGAACATACGGCTTAAACCAGTCCCAACATTATCGCCGCCATGGAAGGCCAGTGGTAGACCAATTGGTGCACCGAGACCTGTACCACTTAGTGCTGTGCCGCTCCATATCTCAAGACCACCGCCAACCGCTTGTGTTAGCCCTTGTGCAGTATCAGATCCTTTAAAGTAATATTTCGTGTTTTGCCACAACATAGATGCAGCACCACCAAAATCAATCTTGTCTGCGCTATAGGCGCTAAAAATATTGCCGACACTGGAAAAATAGCCAGGATCTTCTTGAATTACACTATCGGTTAAAGGCGCTTGTTGTGAATTTGCCCCATAGAATTCCAGATGAAGCACACCATTGCTGTCGTAATAGTCACCGCGCCTATTACTTGATGTCGGATTGAGATCGGCCATATTGCGCGCATTGAGCGCCAATTGCTCACTGCGCAGTTGCTCAATATCAATGTCATCATCGAAGTTGAAATTGCCACGGCCGACTTTATTGGTAGACGTATTTCCTTCATAGCCTTTCCGGCTTGGTGGCGTATCAAAGAATCGCACATCTGCTGGGTAACCTTCCTCTTCTGCGTTAAAGCTACCTACATTGTCGTTTTCATTTGCCTGGTACGGCACATTGCCATTG
>JBDLSS010000350.1:0-5444 GCA_039799345.1 Pseudomonadota bacterium | reverse complement strand
AATCCTGACACCCGCCATATTCCTGTGCATTTTGTGTCAGGTTCAGATCAAGGCATGGACGCGAAACGCATGGGCGCGATTGGCTTTTTGCTAAAGCCTGTGAGCATGGCAGAACTGAGCGATGCGTTTAAGAAAATTGAACAATTCGCTTCGAAATCTTTGAAGAAATTATTAATTTTGTCCGACAGCGTCAGCCGTGAAAAGCAATTGCTGGAATTAGTGCGCGATATGAATGTGGAATCGACGACTGTAGAAACGCGGGATGCGGCTTTGCAATATTTGCAGCAGCAAAATGTGGATTGTTTAATTGTCGATGCGGATGTGGAACAGCGTCAAGGTACTTTATTCCTTGAAAAATTGTATGCGGATGAGTCCTTATCGCAAGTGCCCGTGATTTTGTACACCGACCGCGAATTGAGCCGTGAAGAGGAAGCGATTGCTAGCCATTGTGCGGATAATGTCACGATTAAGTCGGTGCGCTCGCCCGAACGTTTGTTAGATGAAGCGACTTTGTTCTTGCATCAATTAGAGGCTAATTTGCCCAAAGAAAAGCGCAGCATGTTGCGCATGGTACATGATAAAGAAGCAATTCTGACGGGTAAAAAAGTGCTGGTGGTCGATGATGATATGCGTAACACCTTCGCGCTGGCGACAGTATTGGAAGAAAAGAATATGGAAGTGCTGATTGCTAAAAATGGTAAAGAGGCACTGACTTCTTTGGAAAATAACAAAGATGTATCCATTATTTTAATGGATATTATGATGCCTGAAATGGATGGTTATGAGGCAATGCACCATATTCGTGCCCAAGACCGTTTCCGCAAATTGCCAATTATTGCGCTGACAGCAAAAGCGATGAAAGGTGACAAAGCAAAATGTATTGAAGCGGGCGCAAACGATTATCTGGCAAAACCTGTGGATATGGATAAGTTAGTTTCGTTGATGCGGGTATGGTTGTATCGGTAAGTTTTGGAAGGTCTGAACCACAATTTACACAATTAAAAATGTTTTAAGATTTAATTGAGGTAATTGCAGAAATTAAGTGAATTGTGGTTCAGACACTTCAAACCACCGTCCCATGCTGCCAAACTCGCAACACAGGATGTTCCTGTAACAAATGACTAAATACCGTCCCTTGTAATTCGTAAACTGTGACCGCCGTCACTGCCCGATAACTTACAGTACTCACGCAAGGTCGCAATAATGCATCTTCACCAAAATAATCCCCCGCCATCAAAGTGCCATAATCCAATTGTGTGTGTGAAATCCGAATGACTCCGCGCGTGACCAAATACAAACTGTGGGTTAAATCGCCCTGCGCACATAAATATTGACCGCTGCGCAATTTTCGACAGCATAATTGCTGGGTAATTTGTGCACAAACTTCCCGTGATAGCTGTTTAAAACCTTGTAAACTTTGTAATAAATCCAAAACACTTAAATGTGGTGGGACAATAGTTTGTTGCGTGCTTTGCAATTGTTGCTGCAAAGTTTTCAATAAGGGATGCGCCAAGGTGGGCGACAAAATTCCGCGCTGTACTTGTGCACTAATCGCTTCATATTCCGCATGTAATACCAAGCGCGTCGCAACTTGTTCTTGCATCGCACTGACAAATTCCGCAAATTGCTCCGTGGTGCTGTCAAGCCGCGCCCGTGCCGAATCTTGCCAACGCCGATAATTCGAACGCACTTTTTCCACCACTTCAGGACGCGCCACATTCACCGCCGCAATTTCTTCTAAACGCGCCATTACCCGTAAATTGCCTTGATGCCGTCCCCACGCTTCTTGATATTCACGCGCTGTTTCCCGTTCACGCCACACAGCAACCCCTTGTTTTATTAATGGAATAGGCTGTAATAAATTCAAGCAAGCTTGTTGAAAACGTTCATATTCGGGTGAATGCAAAGTGACGCGCGGCAATTTGCCCTCGTGTTGCAAGCCGTCAATTTGCAAGGCGACGGAATAGCTTAAATTGCGATACGCCGCCTCCGACAATTGTCCGTATAAAAACATGTCATGATAAAACGCTTTTTCGGTGGCAAAGGTTTGAATAAACAGTAAACATTGTGCAGTTTCAGAATTGGGAACGCTTTGCCATAATTCCGCTAATTCCAGTTGTTGAATGCGTAGCGCATTTTCACAGCGTTGGCGTTGACGTTCTGCAATTCGCGTGGAAAATAAGCCGCCTTGTTGCAATTGTGGAATGGCTTGTAAAACTTGTTGTTTTGCAGTGAGTTGGCTTTCTAAAATTGCCATTTTATCAATCAAGCTGGGCTGATTTAATTTTTGCCACGCCAGCAACGTGGGCAAACTCACGCCTTGAATTAATAAGCTTAAATAACTGACGCTTAAGCTAATCGCCAATAACTGGGGAAAATAACTGAGTTCTGCAAAACTGCTGACAATGGCAAGCGGTACGACTCCGTGAATTCCCGACCAAATTAACACGGGGCGATATTGTGGCGCGTAGCGCACATAAGGCGGCAAGCCTTGCAGTAGGGGTAAAAGTAGCGATAACAGTAAACCGCGTATTATCCAAGTTGCGGCAAGAATACTCACGCTGATTGGAAATAAATCAATAACTAACAAAACATTAACTTGCAAACCTGCCACTAAAAATAACAAGGCTGTTATTACTTGACTGATGTAACGTAATTGTAGGTGAATATAACGTTTAGTCGCGGGGTCAAGCCGATTGTGTTCCCAAGTACTGAGATGTAAACCCACACTAATCACCGCAAAACTGCTGCTGAGTTGAATTGCTTCGGCAAACCACGCGCTGCCATAAAGTAATAATAAAATTAAGCTAATGCTAAAAAAAGGATGTTGCGGCAATTGTTTAGAAAAGATGGCGGCAAGACTGGCTAAACCCCAGCCGCCAATCATGCCGCCTGCAATTTGCCACGCCAATTCACTGGATAATTCGTTCAAGGGCGCGTGGATGCCGTATTGAAATAAGGTATTAATTGCCACGATGGCAAACGCGCTGTGTAATAAACTTTCGCCAGCTAATAAATGTTGAAAACGCGGGCTGAAACTGACTTGACGCAGGTTTTTTAAGGCAATTGCACTGTCACTGACGCTCAAAACCAGCGCGAGCATAAAAATTGCCATCGGATTTAAGCTTTGCCAAAACGCAGATAAACCATACTGCAAAATTCCCACGCCCAGCCCCATGCCGCCCAAGCCAATACACACAATCGGCACTAAATAACGCCGCAAATGTTGAGTTTCTAAGCCAAAGGCGGCGGTGAACAGCAGTGTGGGCAAAAATAATTTATTAACAATAAATCCCGTAATAAATTCATTATCTTGTACTAATTTAATCACTTCGGGAAAAATATGCCATATCGCTAAACTTAGCCCAATCAGCGGTAATAATAAATAAAAATACAGCCAATTGCCACGACTGAGCAACCAGCTCAACATAATGATTAGTAAAGAGGTGAGCAGTAAATTTTCACTGAAGAATAGATTTAAAATCGTCATGATGTCTATACAGCTAGCAGGAAATTCCTAGCTCCCATTTGAGAATGATAGGGTTATCGCTATACTGCCTAGCATTTCCTACGCAGTGAGAGAATTAGAAAATGACTAATAACACATGTCCCGTGTGTCAGCGCGTGCAGTGGTCGGCTACGACGCAATCTTGTAGCGATTATTTAACCCAGCACAGTTTTCAAGTGCAAGCTTGTCAATGTGGCGGTTGTTATCACACGGAAGTTTCTGAGGAAACTGATACCGATTATTATGGTACGGCTTATTACAATTCGGACAAAGGAAAATTTTCACCGCTGGTTGAGCAGATATTTCGCTGGAATCATCGACGCAATGCCGATTTTTTCTATACGCATTTCAACCCGCGCAAAGTCTTAGAAATTGGCTGCGGCAGAGCTTATATTTTACAAGCCTTAAAAGCGAAAGGTTGCGAAGTTTATTGTGTGGAATCCTCACAAGCGGCTGAATGGATATTAGCAAATTCTACGGTGATTGGTCTGGATGATGCACAACTGGCTAAATATCCACAAGAAAGTTTTGATTTAATTATTATCTGGCATGTCTTGGAACATTTGCCCGACCCTGTGAGCAGTTTACAACGCGCCCATCATTTACTCACCGAGCAAGGTAATTTATGTATTAGCGTGCCCAATCGTAGCAGCTTTCAAGCGCGTTTAACCCAATGTTGCTGGTTTCATTTGGATGTGCCCCGCCATTTATTCCATTTCACCCGCGAAGGTTTACAGCAAATGCTGGCGGCACAAGGCTATGAAGTCACCGCCGTACGCTCAGGTGGGATTTTGCAGAATTTATACGGTTGGTGGCAAAGTCTTGCGAATTTATTCACCCCGAAAACTCCGAATGTATTATATCGCTTTTTACAAGGCGGCAATGCGTGGCGAAACAATCTGCAATATGCGGCATTAATTATTCAAATTTTAAGCGCGGTGATTTGGTTGCCTGTGGGGCTTTTGGGCTATATTTTGGAAGAAATTACGGGAAATTATGGTACGGTGACGATGTTTGCGCGGAAGCGGGGGAAATAGATTTTTTAGTAAATTCAAGGGGTGACAGTATTGCGAGCACTGTCAGCCCCATCAATTAATGTGCGTCTTGCGGCTTGGCAATTTCATACGCCGCTAACTGTTCCGTAGTGGCAGGGGTTTGATTTTTTTCTTTCCAAACTTCGTAAGGCATACCGTAAACAACTTCTCGTGCCTCATCGTAATTCATCGGTACGCCATGTTCTGCCGCCGCTGCCATATACCATTTAGATAAACAATTGCGGCAAAAACCCGCCAAGTTCATCAAGTCGATATTTTGCACATCGCTGCGTTCATCCAAATGTTTAACCAATGCACGAAATGCAGCAGCTTCTAATTTGGTTTGTGTTGCTTTGTCCATACTTAAATTTCCTCGGTTAATGCGAATTAATTACCCTTATCCCACCAGATTTCCATGCCTTGCGCGTTTAATTCTACGTCAGTATTCAACCAACGACGACATTCAGCTTCAGACAAAGTGCAACCCAGTGCACGAATTTCTGCAATGAAGTATTGCATAAGTGCGTCCGTGAGTAATTGATGACGATCATCTCCCGCTTCTGCAAATTCTTCTGCGAATAAAATTTGTTGGTCAATATTGTCGTGCAACTTATCCGCCATTTGGGGAATATTTTGTAACATGCCGTAATGGGTCAAAAACATCGCCTCGGGCTGATATTGCATCATGCGTTCAATGGAATTGTGCATTGCCAGCGGTTCAAATTGTGAAGGGCTGGTGGTGGCAAAAATAAATTGACCCTTGGCTGTATCAAACGCACGGTAAGAAATCCCAAAAGTGTCGCCTGTGAAAAAGCCGCGAGAGCGTTCATCAAAAATACAAAAATGATGTTTTGCATGACCGGGCGTGTCTAAAAAAGTCAATTGGCGAGTGTTTAAACTCA
>JBDLSS010000349.1:0-3643 GCA_039799345.1 Pseudomonadota bacterium | reverse complement strand
TGTTGGACCCCTTGGATTTAATCGATGGCATTGATTTAGAAAGCTTGGTGGTGAAACGCACTTCAGGTTTAATGCAACCTGAACAAGCCCCCAAAATCGAAAAGCAAACCCGCGCCCAATTCCCCAACGGAATTCCTTCATTTGGCACGGACGCATTGCGCTTTACCTTCGCCGCTTTGGCTTCCACGGGGCGCGATATTCGTTTCGACATGGGGCGCATTGATGGTTATCGCAATTTCTGTAATAAATTATGGAATGCGACGCGTTACGTGTTGATGAATACTGAAGGCAAGGACACGGGTTTGAATTCGCTGCCTGTGGAATTGTCCTTAGGCGACCGCTGGATTCTTGCCTTGCAACAACAAGTCAGCCAAGAAATCAATCAACACATTGCCAACTATCGCTTTGATTTAGCAGCACAAACCCTGTATGAATTTACTTGGAATGAATATTGTGACTGGTATTTAGAATTCTCTAAACCGGTGTTGCAAGACCCTAATTCTAGCGAAGCCGCACAACGTGGCACACGCCGTACTTTAGTGCAGGTTTTAGAAAGTTTATTGCGCCTGCTGCATCCTTTCATTCCCTATATCACTGAAGAACTGTGGCAAGCCGTCGCCCCGCTCGCAGGCAAACAAGGCGCGACTATCATGCAGCAGCCTTACCCCACGCTGCAAGCCGAACTGGTGGATCAGGACGCGCTGCAAGAAATTCAATGGGCAAAACAATTCATTTTAGGCGTGCGCCGTATTCGCTCTGAAATGGACATTAATCCCTCGAAATTATTGCCCGTGTTATTGCAAAATGGCAGCGAATTAGACCAAAACCGTTTAGCCAAACATCAGCAAATCGTGCGCAGTTTGGCGCGAATTGAAGCGATTACTTGGTTGAATAACGAGGACAATGCGCCCGAATCTGCCACGGCTTTGGTTGGGGAAATGCGCGTATTAATTCCCTTAGCGGGTTTGATTGACAAAGAGGCAGAATTAAAGCGTCTCACCAAAGAAATCGAAAAAATCCGTAAAGATTATGATAAGTCGCTCGCAAAGCTGCAAAATCCGCAATTTACCGACCGTGCGCCCGCAGAAGTGGTGCAAAAAGAACAACAACGGGTTGCAGAAATGCAAGCTTCTATTAGCCAGTTAGAAAGCCAGTTCACTAAGATTCAGGCGATTTAATCTACAATAAAAATGCCCAACTACACTAGGGCGTGTCATCAAATAAGTTTTAACTGCGCCCCACCCCCTAGGGCTAAACCTTAAAACCAGCCCCTAAATCCCCTAAAGGGGACTTAAAATATTAAACATTAAACAAATTGTTTGTGTTTAGCCCCCTGTAGGGGATTGGGGGCTTCTTTAAAGGTTTTTAAACGCGCTACTTTCTGTTAAACCTAATTGATGACACGCCCTAGCGTTGGGCTTTTTTACTGATTCTGTTATAAACCTTAATTTGACCTGAGTTCGGGATAAGAAATAGCAGAAAGTTTAATAAATCCAGTTTGTTAAAAAAGTTGCAAAGATTATCAGGATTAAATAACTTTCAGAATTAAAAAACCTTTTTTAATATTATGCGTTCATCCTGTTTAATTCGGGTAATCCTGTAAATTCTGATTCTAACAATAAACGGCTAACATCCTTAGCTATTTATCACTACCAAAATTAGCTTTTCAAACTTGTCAAAACAGAAAGTAGAAAAGCAGTGATAAATAGCAAAGTGTATGTAACTTATTACTTTTAAAACAAATAAGCCTTAATAATGAAACCCACCCCCTTTAAGGTTTTCTTGAAATTTTCAAGCGCATTCATCTCTTAAATCACGATTTTATTCGCAAGAGACTTGATCCCATGCCCCGCTATTGTCACAATCGGACTTAATAATAACGAGGAACAGAATAATGCGAAAAATATGCCTTTTGGGTGGAACAGGTTTTGTTGGCAAAGAATTAACTCTGCAATTAATCAAACAAGGTTGGCAAGTCAAAATTTTGACCCGTCACCGCGAATCACACCGCGAATTCTTCTTATTTCCCAATGTACAATTGGTCGAAGCGAATTTGAGAGAACAATCCGTACTCAATGCGCAATTGGCGGGCTGTGAAGTGGTGGTGAATCTCATCGGCATTTTGAACGAAGCGGGCAGCGATGGCGCGGGTTTCCAACGCGCACACGTCGATTTCCCCAAAAAGATTATTACCGCCTGCCAAGCCAATGGTGTGCACCGCGTGCTACATCTCAGCGCACTCAATGCCGACCCGAAAAAAGGCAGCAGCTTTTATTTACGCAGCAAAGGCGAAGGCGAAAACTTATTGCACAGCGCGATTGGCATCGATGTCACCAGTTTTAGACCTTCGGTGATTTTTGGCGAACACGACAGCTTTTTCAATCGTTTCGCCAATTTATTAAAAATTCCCAATTACCTGTTTTTCTTACCTTCTGCACAAGCGCGTTTTGCCCCGATTTGGGTAGGCGATTTAGTGCAAGCGATGTTGTTAAGTATTGATAATCCAAAAACTTACGGTAAACGTTATAACTTGTGTGGTGCGAAAGCTTATACCCTTGCAGAATTAGTAAGTTACACCGCAAAATTGCTGGGCTTGAAACGCAAAATTATCGGTTTAGATGATAAATGGTCAAAACGTGCCGCAGAATTGATGGGAAAACTACCGAATAAACCCTATTCGCTGGATAATTATCTGTCTGCACAACAAGCCAGTGTGTGCAATGAAAATCAATTGGCAGAATTTGGTATCAAACCCGCCAGTGTGGAATCTCTGTTGCCCAGTTATTTAGCCCCGTTTCATCACAAATCTTGTTATGACCGTTTTCGTTTTCTCGCAGGAAAAACTCGTTAAAAATGCAAGTTTATAAAGTTGGTGGCGCGGTTCGCGATAAATTACTTGGTTTAGAAACGCAAGATATTGATTGGGTTCTGGTTGGGGCAAATCCAGCCGACTTAATTAAACAAGGCTATCAACAAGTCGGGCGCGATTTTCCCGTATTTTTGCATCCCAAAACCAAGGAAGAATACGCGCTTGCCCGCACCGAACGTAAAACTCAAGGCGGTTATACGGGATTTAGCGTGTACGCCGCGCCCGATGTGACTTTAGAAGAAGATTTGTGTCGCCGCGATTTAACCATCAATGCGATGGCGGAAGATGCGGCGGGCAAGCTCATCGACCCGTTCAATGGGCAAGCCGATTTAAAAGCTGGGATTTTGCGCCATGTGTCCCCCGCCTTTGTGGAAGACCCCGTGCGCATTTTGCGTTTGGCGCGGTTTGCGGCACGCTTTAATTTCAGCATCGCGCCTGAAACTTTGGAACTGATGCGTCAAATGTTGGTGGCGGGCGAGGTCGATTATTTAGTGCCTGAACGGGTGTGGCAGGAAACGGTGCGGGCTTTGGGGGAAAAATATCCTGCGCGTTTCATTGAAGTGCTGCATGAATGTGGCGCGTTGGCAAAAGTATTTCCCGAAATTGCGGCGTTATTTGGCGTGCCACAACCTGAAAAGCATCATCCTGAAATCGATACGGGCATTCATACGCTGATGGTGGTGCAACAGGCGCGACTTTTGAGCGATGACCCACAAGTGATTTTTGCGGCTTTAACTCACGATTTAGGCAAGGGCGCGACTCCGCCTGAAATTT
>JBDLSS010000348.1:0-3723 GCA_039799345.1 Pseudomonadota bacterium | reverse complement strand
TGCTGGTCGTTGTATTTGTAGCAGAATAGAGTAGTTTGCTGGGTTCGCCACCGCCCCCGCCTCCGCAAGCACTCAGGATACTCAGTAGCAGCAAATAGCTTAGCCACTGGATGAAAAGACGTATTGACATCAAACAGTTCCTCACATTTTTAGGTATAAAAACCAAGTGTAGACAAGTCTAACCTAGCATCAATTATTTTCCCTTGACATTAACATTAAAGTCAAAAGGGAAAAAAGGGACTTAAAATTCATAATAGCTTGAGAATTTTAAATCCCTATCCCCCAATGATTGGGGGTATCGAGAAGAGTATGAAATTTACAATCAGGAGAACGCTATAAAATTAAGAGTTTTCCTTGATAATTTTTGGGGTAATGAAGATTAATAATTCAGAATTATTGTCTAAATTATACCGCCGCTTAAACAGCTCCCCAATCAGTGGAATATCACTAAAGAAGGGAATCCGTTGAACTTGGTTAGATTTACGTTGTTCATAAACGCCACCTAAAACCACGGTTTCACCATTATCAACAAAAACTTGTGTATCTACTTCACGCTTATCAATTGCAACCCCACCCGTGTAGTTTGCACCTGGAGTATCTTTAGTCACTTTCAAGTCCATGATAATACGATCATCAGGTGTGATTTGTGGCTTCACTTCAAGTTTTAACACCACATCTTTAAACTGTGTTGCTGCGGTCGCGCCCACACCTGCAACCCCTGTGTATGGAATTTGAGAACCTTGCATAATGACTGCTTTGCGGTTATTTGCAGTAATCACCCGAGGGTTAGAAATCACCTCACCCAAAGACTCAGCTTGTAGTGCGGACAACTCCAGCTGCAATAAATTCGTCCCCACTTTTCCAAGTACCAAACCTAAGGCAGCGGCTGTTCCTAATGATTCCATGCCTGTGGCGGGTAAACTCACGATATAACCTTCTTTTGAGCCACCAGAGGAGCTCGTACCTCCTGTGCTGGTGAAGGCTGTTCCATCTGAAAAACCTACATCCCCTGTATTCTTACCCCCAATCACAATACCTTGTCCTTGCGACAAAGCTTGATTCGTACTGTAACCAAATTTAACACCCAAACTCTTACTGAAGTCGTTATTGGCGATCACTACGCGGGACTCAATTAAGACTTGTCGTGATGGTTTGTCCAAAGAAGCAACCAAATCACGGATACTAGCTAAATTTTCTGCAATATCCCTTACTATTAATGTATTAGTACGTTCTTCAGCAACTGCACTTCCTCTACCCGGTGTAAGTAGAGAACCTTCTTTAGTTTCTTTGCTATTGATGAGGGCTGCTAAATCTTTGGACTGTGCGTAATTAACTTGAATATACTCAGTGCGAAGTGGTTCAACTTTTTTATTTTCTTGCAGTGCCGTATTTTCATTCTTTTCGCGAACCGCTAGACTTTCCTTGGTATCAATCATGATCACGTTGCCAAGTTGACGCTTTCCTAAGCCACGCGCTTCCAGAATAATGTCTAAAGCTTGATCCCAAGGAACATTTTTTAAACGTAAACTCATTGAACCTGTGACTTGATCGCTGGTCACCATGTTCAGATTTAAACCGGGTAAATCGGTCAACAGCAGCAGTGCAGAACGCACTTCAATATTCTGAAAATTGAATGAAACTTTTTGTCCGTTGTAAACAGGTTGTTTTTTCTTCAGTTTGTCCTGTTCAGTTTCAATGATTTTTTTAACTTCAACAACGTAGGTATTTTCAGCTTGATAAGCAAGGTGTTCAAATTCACCTGAAGCACTCAATACCATGCGCACATTATTGCCCTGTTGTAAGGTGTCAACCGTATTCACAGGAGTTGCGAAATCCACTACATCTAGGCGACGATCCAGTTTTTCAGGCAAAGTGGTGTTTTGAAATTCCACCACAATATTTTTACCCTCTTCACGCATGTTTACCACGGTGGAGGGATCGGACAAACTCACAATCAAACGCCCTGCGCCTTCCGCAGTGCGTCGATAATCAATATTTTGAATGACTGGAAAACGGGTGTTTGCCGTTTTCAAGACCGCGTTGTTTTCGGGATTTGCCTTAGTAATATTTTGTAATTTCGCATTTAATCCAGTGTCTCCCCCCGCCAAATTGCTTTGGGGAGCCGCACCTTCAACTGAAATAAACACACGTTTATCACTCACTTCCACATTAAACGCAGCATTTCGTATCAAACTGAGCACAACCCGTGTACGATCATTGGTTTCAACTGCACTAGCACCTTGCACCATGCCTGCCCCAATCGGCTGGAATTTTTTCCCTAAATTCAAATGAGTATTTGGAAAATCTAAAACAATGCGTGCAGGATTATCTGTTGCAAAACTAATGGGCTTTTGTGCACCTTCTGCAAAATCTAAAGTAATTTGTACTTTGTTACCTGGCAAAGTCGAATAGCCAATTTTTTCCAAACTATTCGGGGCAGCTTGTCCCAAGTTAGGCAAACATAACAGGATTAAAAACTGCAAACAACGCAACAAACTGCTACGTCGACAATCTGGGAGATGAAATGAGCGGTTTATGTACATACAGGCTCGCTATTTAGTAGGTTCTGAGGATAAGGCAAGGGAGGCTTGTTTATCAATGAAACACCCCGCATTATCAGAAATGAGATTGAGGACTTCTATTTTATCTTCAGAAATACTGGTGATTCTGCCATATTCATCCCCAAGATAATCACCTGTTTTAACGCGATAAATCGTGCCATCTCCTTTGGCAATGACCAAGCCCCAGAGAGTTTTAGATTCATCTTGTAAAGTTCCCACCATACTCACGGAATCTAGGGGAAGTAACTCTAAACCGACACGTACCCGATTGGGATCAGGGCGATTACAAATCAACTTAGTTGCATCATCTTTCACACTGGGTTCATCAGTTTTATCGAGTAAAGCTTTGAAAGGATCGCGTCGTGTACCAGGTTCATAGAAAAAACTCGGCATCACTTTAAATTCGGGGATTTGTTTGACTTCGGGATTTTTACGTGCATTGACTTCTGCAACAAAACCTTCTAAATCAGACATATCTGTCTGACTACACGCACTGAGTAAGACACTCAGTAATACGCAAACACGGCGCGTCATTGCTGCCTGCGACATAAATATCACTACCTTCTTTATTTCTTTTTCAGGAGGGCGGGCGGAGTCGGAGTCTTTGCATTCTTATCTTTATCGTTGGGATCATCTTCCAAATAACGATAAATCTGTGCGGTGACATCCATCATTAAACGATCTGAACCCGTTTTATCGGGTTTAATAATGACATCATGCTGAGTAACAATACGCGGCATTGCCGCAACGTCACTGATAAATCTGCCAAACGAATGATAATCACCACTCAAGCGTAATTTAATCGGTAATTTAACATAAACGCCTTTGTCCGATTTCTCGATCTCAGGTTGAAACAGTTCCGATTTTAAACCACTTGCAATCGCCGCTTGAGAAATATCTTGAATTAAACCTGCAACTTCCGCTTTACTGGGTAAACGCCGTTGCAATTCACTCAAAGATTTCTCGATTTCTGCCAACTGTTCTTTCAATTTTGGCAGCGTGGCAGCTTTCCACTGCTTAGTTTTAAACTCTTCTTTAAGTTCAGCTTCTTTCTTTTGCTTCACTTCAAGACGTGCAATTTGCTCTTGAGTGTCAAAATAATAGCCCGCGCCCAATGCTGCCACACATAACACCAAAATCATCACAATTTTGACAGGGATTG
>JBDLSS010000347.1:0-4169 GCA_039799345.1 Pseudomonadota bacterium | reverse complement strand
TAAGTGAAGGCGTGGGCGGCGGCACTGTTCGGCGTAATTCCAAATTGTTGTAAAAACTTATCGCCGACAATATGCGGCACTTTATTCGCTTGGTCTCCGAAACCTAAATTGACATGCGGTTCACGGTAGTACAAGGGCTGAAGTTGTGCATGACAGTCGGTAATGTGTAATAAGCGCACTTGTCCAAAGCTAGGAATATCATAAATTTCGTTGGCTTGTTTATTGGCTGCAAAACTTGATTTTGGTAATAATCCGCCAAGGCTGGCAATACCCATGAGTTGTATGAATTCGCGGCGATTCATTGACATCTTGTTATCCTGTGTTTTTACATTTGATTCGTATAATTTTTGGGTGCTGCACTGGGAGGCGTGCAGCCTCCACGCAGGGTGAGTGTGAAGAGGCTTATATATTCAAAAATAGAGAGAAGGACAGTTTACTGAATGGTCACTTGAATAGGGTCAGTTGCCGATTTTAAAGTGCCATCATCTAATTGATAATGAATAAATATCTCTAAAATACCTGTGGCTAAAAAGTTTCCTTCATAGGCAGAGATTTCTAAATCGGAATTGCTTGCAGTCATCTTTGTGAATGGAATTAAACTACTGTTTTTTTGATCCCATACTTTAATTTGGGTGTATTCACTGAGCATAAAGTATAAAGGTGCACTATTTGCATTTACTCTATAACTAGCTGTAATTATTAATTTAATATGTTTTCCAATGTCGCTAGAATCGTGAGTAATTTTCGTATGTATGCCAACTTTGTCAGTGAGTTTTACCGTCGCTTTTCGTAGATAAGTTATGTTATCAATGGAAATACCTGAGGTAAATTTGGCTGTAGTGCTCAAAATATTGCCGTTTTTATCTCTTGCTGCTGCGTCACTGGATTCGGGGAATCGCTGTATAGGTGTGGTAGGTGCAAAACTATAAGTTGGGGTAACTGTACTACTACTTGTGCTGGATGTTGTTGTATCCAAGTTGCAGGTGTAATAGATTGAAATACAAGAATCTCCACAAGGTACTCCATCTATGCAAGTTTTTGCGGCGAGTGGAGTAAAGAATAAAACCATAAACAACACACTGAAACACCAGAAAAACTTCATTATCACATCCTCAGTTCATGAGACCACGAGTCTTATTCGCAGTCTCATGGTTTGTATTTTAATTCCCAAACCCTAACGCTGTTTCAAAATCAATAATATGGCTGTCTCCCGCATCGACATATTTGCCGAGCACTACGATTTGACGCTTGTTTTGAGTGCTGGAAGCTGCCACATGCACCCAAGCAGGTTGACCATAATCCACGCCAAATTCATGAATCACTTGGTCAATGTCAAATTCGTTTAAATTCATGCACACAAAGGCGAATAAATAGAAATTCGCATTCACAGTTTCGGGATCGACAGGCTTTCCTGTCACACTTAATACTTTAGCTTCGATATAAGCCCGCACAGCTTCGCTATCAGGATCAGTTAAGAAATCATCAGCCACGCTAATATCAGCGGCTTGCCCATAACAATGTTGAGAGCTTGAAACCCCACCCACCAATTGATTAACCGCCGTGCTGCGGTAGCCACTGGAAACACGCAAGGGATAATTAAACTTATCCACTAAAGGCTGTAAAGTGGTTTTTGCAAGATAACCCAAACAATCAATCACACTTTGAGGCGGATTAAACTGGGCATCCATTAAAGCACTGCTTCTTTCTGCGGTATCTGAACGTAATAGATCATACAAAGCAAAACTATCGGAAAGCTTAACTTTTTGGGCATCAGCGGGAAGCATGGTCATTTTCCTGAAAATAGGTTGTAGAGGGAGGGGGCAAACACTCGCAATGGTAGCGAATTTAGACACGAATTGCTAACGTTGCATGAGAAAGGTTGTGGAAATACGTGGGGTTTTTAGCGAAAAATAGCTTAAAAAATACGTGCAAAATACGGGGGAGATGACTCTTTAAAAAGCGAGACCTGCCCGATTTTTAAAATTAGTAAAGTCTTGTTTACGCGCTATCTCAAAACAACTCTCCTGCGAAAAAATCATTTACATAAAAATAAGAATTACGCAGTTGAATCATTAATTATTTGATTTTAAATAAATTAATTTTTCAACTGTGTCACTTCTAAGAGATATAGTATTGACGCAGTCTACTTTTTGGGATTAAAGGGGAGCTGTATAGCCACAGTTGTACCTTGTTTGGGTTCACTGGTAACCTGAATTGAACCGTGCAGACTGTCTAACAGTTTTTTGACCACAGTTAATCCAATACCCGTACCATCAAAATGGCGGGAGTCACCCTCGCTACCTTGTGTAAATTCATCAAAAATCAGGGGTAAAAACTCAGGTTTAATACCGATACCTTTATCGGTTACATAAATATCTATAATATCTTGATTTAAATATAAATTAACTGAAATCTGTCCAGAGTGGCTGAATTTTACCGCATTATCCAATAAATTTTTTAAAATACACTCTATCACGTCTGCTGGCAGAAATATCTCAATATTTTCAGGATGATGTGTGAAAATTAATTGCAGTTTTTTCCCTTCGATACGGGCGCGTAGTTGATATAAATTAATTAAACGTTGAACCATCGCCAATAAATCGAACGGCTTATGAGTGCTATAAATGCCCGTTTGTGTATTGCTAAGACGCGTAAGTTCCATAATATTATCCAAAGTTTGCATCAAACGCTCACTGCTGCTTTGAATAATTTCGAGATACTTTTTTAAATCAGAATTGTCAGGCAATTCAGAATTAATTAAATCGGTGCATCCTAAAATTCCATTCATAGGTGTGCGAAACTCATGGCTCATACGTCTTAAAAATTGCTCTTTCAGTCGTTCCAATTCTTCATGTTGAGTGATGTCAATGTTGGTGGAGCGCACACCCTGAAAACGTCCCTCATAATCAAACACGCTGCTACAGACGTGATTAATCCAACGAACCGAACCTGATTTTGTGACAATCCGCAACACTAATGATTCAGACTCACCGCAACTGTTAAACATGTGTTCAACGTGCTGATTCCAGATCGGTAAGTCTTCGCCATAAATTAACGCATCCATTTGTTGCGGGTTTTGATAGAACTCTTCAGGAGTGTAGCCTGTTAATTCTTGGCAATAGGGCGAGACATATTGAAATTGTCCCTGCGGATTACGCAAATATAAGAACTCTTGTCCAAAATCGGTGAGTGCCCTTAACAACGCATGTTGTTCCAAGAGCTTGCGTTTTAAAATCGCAATTTTAGCGATTGCCATGCCAATAACAAGGGCGAGTAAACTCGGTATAATGGTGAATTCGGGTCTGAAGTCTTTGAGGATAAAGATGGCTTGTAAAATGAAAAATAACCAAACAACAGCAAAAGCTAAACCCATTGCTTTGAAATAAATGCGGAAATATGACTTGGTGGTCATGGGGGTGCTTACCAGAATGGAAGTAAGAAAGCTGACTCAGAATTCTAAATGAACTTAAAAAATAAAACCACAGCCCATCTAATCCTAGATGTGACTGTGGTTTGACAAATAAAGGGTAGCCGTAAAACCGCCCTTTAACCTCGCACCTTTGATAAAAAGGTTTTGCAAAAAACGTTATAACACAAAACTGTTAGCAATTGCCATGAGGGCGACAATCAAAAGAATTGTCCACCAGCTAACGCGGTCTGTCAGTGCGAATTGCACAGGGTCATCTGCCATTTGTCCACGCCGCGCCAAAAACCAGACGCGAGTAATCCAATAGAGCAATGCGGGGCAAATCAACCATAAAATAAAGGGACTCTTATACAGCACGCGGGTCGCATCGCTTTGAATGTATAAGGAGAAAACTAAAACGGCTAGATAGCCACTGGTCGGTCCTACACTGGCAACCATATCTATATCATCGACGACATAGTTACGGTTTTTAATTTCTTTTTGTTCGTTGAGTTGCAACAATTCGACGTAACGCTTTAAAAACGCCAAGCTCATAAAGATAAACATCGAAAATGCGAGCAACCACGAGGAAATTTCTACATGGGCTGCAATGCCACCTGCAATAATGCGGTGAGTATATAATCCTGCAAGCACAATCACGTCAAGTACAACTTTACGTTTCAGATAGAAAGAATACACCAGCGTGAATACTAAGTACTGTAACAGAACCCAACCAAAACGACTGTGCAGTCCTAAAAAAGCA
>JBDLSS010000346.1:0-4044 GCA_039799345.1 Pseudomonadota bacterium | reverse complement strand
ATCCACACATTTTTGACATATTCCGTCAGCACTTCACGCATGACTGGCACGAATTTCTCAGTGCGCCCCATCGCCAAAGCCTCATTTACGGCTTTATAGTCCACCATGCCTTCACGTTCTGTGGTTAAAACTGACAAGGATTTATCACGTTCTAACCAAGAAATTAAACTCGGCACAACCACCAAAATAATAAACAGCAGAATTGCATATTTAGTTAAGCTCATCGCCAAAGGCAAGGCGGTGAAAGTCATCGCGACCACCACGGGATTAAAATTGGGCGAGCTGAATAAAAAGCCCAAAGCAACTTCTACTCGACCATGTCCACGGGTCAAACCGCAAGCAGCAGGCACGGCACAGTTAGCGCAAACGCCCATAGGAATACCGACTAAAGCTCCTTTTAAAGAGTTTAAGTACAGGTTATTGCCTATTTTCATCGGGTAATATTGCAGCACGGTGTGCAATAAAGCACCGAATAAAATCCCGAAAGTCATGCCGACTTTCATGCTCGCCAGCCAATTTAAAGCTGAATAAAGGATTTGCTCCCAAAGCGGAGTAGTCGCCGTTGTTTTCCAAACTTCACTGCTATATCCCATATTAGGCACGGCTTGCCCTAAATGTGCTGATTTCGAAAACAAGCTGGGGTAGCGCGAGGTAAACCAGAAAATACAAAGAATTAGCAATGCGCCAATAATCATAAGCCCCGGGCGATAATAACGACTCGATGACGAGAGCGTAGCTGTAGTCATGAAATAACTTCCTTTTCCTTATGTTTTAAACTGAGCAGTAATAACAATATGTTATATAGTTATTACCTTTTGGAACGCGAGGTATTGCGAACCTGAGTTCAGTATAAGCCACTGGATATAATCTTCCACAGTCCCAGCCCTGAAAGGGACAATTTAAAAATACAGCAAAACTATAAATAAGATGCCACTTGTGTATAGTTTTGCCGTTGCGTAGTGGAACAAATTAAAAAATACGGCTTATGGGTAACATGCTGACCTTGTAAGCCGTGATGTGGTGGAAAAGGTTAAGGCTTACGAACTTTTAAGAAATCACTTTGACGCGGATATTTCACCGTGGGATTGACCCCATCTGCATACGTGAAATCCAAGCCTAAACGTGGCATCACTTCGATACATTCGGGGTCATTGTTGCCCGACATGCAGCCTGCGGCAGTGTTAGGGGTGTTATAAGTCAAATTAGAGGCGCGTAACACATCGGCAACGTCGGCGACTAAAGTATCTTTATTCACGTCAAAATTGTTAAAACACATTTCAACCGTATTCGGATAAGTGCAAGGGCTGCTGGGTGCAATCCCTGTTTTAGTCGTATCAACACAACCCGTGCTGCCCAAATGAATAAAATAATTTTGTTTTAATACGTCAGGGTCAGCAATGCCATCAATACGCACAAATTTGCGCCCCGTCGTCCAAGACCACAACATTCCCGTCACGTTCAAAGGCGAAGGCGCGGTGCTGGAATCAATATGATTTAAATTGAAAGGCAAACCTAAAGTAACGCACACGCCCGCATAATTGGGATTGGCTTCATAAGGCACAGTGCCGACCACTTGGCTATTGGTTTCAGATGTGCCATTTAAGCAGCCATTTTCAAAATCTAAGAGTGCAACATTGCTGGTTTGCCACTTGTTATCTTGGGTCAAACTGACGGAAACTTGCGTGCTATCTGACTTTAACAATTTGATATTGTGAACATAAAAGCGAAAATCAGTAATTTTATAACTATTCGCAACCGCCGTGCCCACAGGGCTATAGGTCGTGCCACACACGAAATCTTTATTATTCACGGCTGCCGCAAATTTTAAATTGACATTCAAAGGGGTATTCGTCACCACGGGGGTTGTCGTACTATTCGTGCTCGTGCTATTAGAACTGTCACTGCCACTGTCGCAAGCTGTTAAAATAGAGGCACAAGTTGCAAGTACACAAATATTTTTAAGATTTACCATCTTTAACCCAACCCTTAAATGAACGAATAAGCTGCTACTAGGGCATTTTTTATACCAAATTATTTTATATTTATTAATCAATTAATTATGTGATTAATCGCTTTATCACTTGAAAAATTAATAGGTCATTTCACCCAATTTTCAGGCATTTCACACAGGACACCTTATGGAAGACGCATTTGCTAGCTTGCTGAGTCAATCGGGCAATTTAGAAACCGTGATTCGGGCAGCACGCATGATCGCCATGTTAGACACTAACGTTTTGATTTTAGGCGAAAGTGGCACGGGAAAAGAATTATTTGCCCATGCAATTCATCAAAGCAGTCGGCGGGCGGATGCAGCATTTATTACCGTGAATTGTGCGGCATTGCCTGAACAATTGGCTGAATCGGAATTATTCGGACATCGCAAAGGCGCGTTTACAGGCGCGGAAACCCATCAACTAGGACGCATTCAAGCCGCACATCAAGGCAGCTTGTTTTTAGATGAAATAGGGGAATTACCGCTGAATGTACAGGCAAAATTATTGCGGTTTTTGGAAAATGGCGAATGTCAGACCTTGGGGAAAACCCAGCCTGAAAAAATTGACGCGCGAATTATTGCCGCCACCAATCGCGATTTAAATGCCGAAGTCAAAGCAGGGCGTTTTCGACAAGATTTGTACTATCGTTTAAATATTGTGCCTTTGGAAATTCCGCCGTTGCGAGAACGCAAAGCCGATATAAAATTACTGCTCGCGCATTTCACCCAAACTTTTGCAAAACGTTATCAAGCCGTTGCGCCACAATTTAGCCGCGCTTGTGTAAAATATTTGGGCGAATATTCGTGGGCGGGCAATGTGCGTGAATTGAAAAATTTCTGTGAACGCATGGTGATTTTTCACAGCGGGCAAGTATTGGAAATTTCAGATTTGCCCAGCGAATTCCAAGAAAAACAAGTCGCTATGTCAAGCGAAATCAGCCGTTTTGATTTGCCTGAAGCAGGGATTAGTTTGGAAAAATTAGAAGTACATTTAATTCGTCAGGCATTGGCGCGGACTTATGGGAATTGTAGCCAAGCTGCGCGCTTGTTAGGCTTAAGTCGCGATACCTTATTGTATCGTATGAAAAAATACACGATTGACTCATAAAATAAGCAGGGAATTTTTTGATAACGTGGCGTTGCTATAAAAAATATTTGACGAAATGACGTGTAAGCCGTAAAATTCACCTCTCCTACAAAGTAGGGCGATTAGCTCAGTGGTAGAGCACTGCCTTCACACGGCAGGGGTCACTGGTTCAAACCCAGTATCGCCCACCATCTTGTTTTCATCTATTTTAAATCCCAAAATTTTTAATTTCTAAAATTTCAGCTAAGTTTCTCGCTCGCCCGAAATGTAAGACCTGTCAGGTTTTCGATAAATTAGTGCAGTTTGACTGTATTCAAATCTAAATCAAAGACAAATCCAGCTGCTTGTTGTGGAAGTAATTGCAGAACAAGAAGATATGGTTTGCATACCACGCACTTTAATGTCCGATAAACGGTCATTTGATTTAATACCTTCGATGGATATATGCAACTTCCATTATAAACATCCGCTAAACGTTAAAAAATAAGAGATAACAGAATTACGCAAACTCCATTGACAACTACAAGGACATAGAGATGCCGATAAAGTGAAGGCGGTTATCTTGTTAGGAACAGGGTGGAAGATGGAAAAAGTGTGTGAAACCTTATTAGCGTTGTTTCTCGTATAAACGGTTTACATAACGTTGCAACCATGTCCCCGAGATTCCTGTGACACGGGCTATACCACTGAGAGGGAGCTTTTCTTTGAGCAACTTATCTATCTGCGCCCATGTTTCTTGGCTTATATATTTTTTGGTAGGATGTTCTACAAAACGGCGACCACATTAGCGGGTTTTTCCATATTTTACGATGTGCGTTGCTTTACAGTTAGGGCAAGTCAGCATTTTAGCTTCTCCTCTATAATCACCACTTTTCTTATTTTAATATCACTACTTCTTTAGGAATACCAAGTTTTTTTGATCTTTAGGGGTTGCCTATAAGCCAAGCTTTACTTGACGCTTCGG
>JBDLSS010000345.1:0-3373 GCA_039799345.1 Pseudomonadota bacterium | reverse complement strand
CAGGATTTACAGGATTATCCGAATTAAGCAGGATGAAGGCAAAAAGTCTGACTTGTGGGGTGGAGCAGGCGTAAAAATCTGTCCCATTTTGAGCAGCATTTCTAAAGCAGTATATAATGCGATCAGTCGCTTTGTAATTTCCTTTCAGTAATACTCTGATATTATCAACTTCCAACCACTTTACTATAGAAACTTATGATTCCTGAACTTGGACATTTCGCCTTAATTTTGGCTTTAATTCTTGCCTTGGTGCAGTGCGTATTCCCCTTGATTGGGGCGGCGCGCGGTATTCCCAATTGGATGGCAGTGGCGCGTCCTGCGGCAGTGGGACAATTTGTATTTATCAGTTTGGCGTATTTCAGCTTGACGTATGCGTTTATTCAAAACGATTTTTCCGTGCTTTATGTCGCCAGCAATTCCAACACTTCACTGCCTTTAATTTATCGCATCGTCAGCGTCTGGGGCGGGCACGAAGGCTCGCTTTTATTGTGGAGCTTGATTTTATCAGGCTGGATGGTGGCAGTGGTGTGGTTTAGCCGCAGTTTGCCCGAAGCGATGGTAGCGCGGGTGTTGGCAGTGATGGCATTCATCAGCATGGGCTTTTTGTTATTCATGCTAGTCACTTCCAATCCCTTCGACCGTTTAGTGAACCCACCTTTGAATGGACGTGATTTAAATCCGCTGTTGCAAGACCCCGGTTTAATCATTCACCCACCGATGCTTTACATGGGCTACGTCGGCTTTTCTGTCGCCTTCAGTTTTGCGATTGCTGCCTTATTGGGCGGAACTTTAGACAGCGCGTGGGCGCGGTGGTCACGTCCTTGGACTTTAGTCGCATGGATATTTTTAACGCTGGGCATCGCCTTGGGCAGTTGGTGGGCATATTACGAACTCGGCTGGGGCGGCTGGTGGTTTTGGGACCCTGTCGAAAACGCTTCGTTCATGCCGTGGTTAGTCGGCACGGCGTTAATTCATTCTTTAGCCGTGACTGAAAAACGCAGCACTTTTAAAAACTGGACAGTATTGCTCGCTATCATCGCGTTTTCACTGAGTTTATTAGGCACGTTCCTAGTGCGTTCAGGGGTTTTGACTTCGGTACACGCCTTCGCCACCGACCCCGCACGCGGCACGTTTATCTTAATTTTCTTAGGCGTAGTCATTGGTACATCACTGATTTTATACGCATGGCGCGCCCCGAAAGTGGGAGGCGGTGGCAGTTTTTCCTTGGTTTCACGGGAAACTTTCTTGCTGATGAACAATATTTTATTGGTTGTCGCCTGCGGCATGGTGCTGTTGGGAACGTTATACCCGCTGTTTTTAGACGCTTTAAACTTGGGCAAAATTTCCGTAGGCCCACCTTACTTTTCAACGATGTTTACCTTGTTGATTTCGCCCTTGATTTTCTTAGTCGGTATCGGCACGTTAAGCCGTTGGAAAAAAGACGAATTGCCCCGCCTGCAAAAATTATTAATGCTAAGTTTTATCGCGAGCCTCGTGTTAGGTATCGCAATTCCCGTGGCGACAGGCACGCTAAGCTTAGGCGTAGTCGCAGGCATTGCGGGCGCGAGCTGGATTGTATTAACCAGCATTCAAGCAGTGCGTGAAAAATTACGCAATAAAACCGCGTTGGGCGGCGGCTTACGCAGCTTGTCACAAGGCTTTTATGGAATGTTGACCGCACATTTTGGGATTTCAGTATTCGTGATTGGGGTGATGTTATCCAGCGCGTTCAGCGTCGAGCAAGATGTGCGCGTCGAACCCAACAAATCCACCGAAATTGCAGGACATCGCTTCTTATTTGAAGGCACGCAAAAATTAGAAGGCGCGAATTATTCGGGTGAGCGCGGCACTTTCCGCGTGTTCAAAGACCAGCAAGAAATTTCGGTGCTGCAACCTGAAAAACGCATTTATCGCGTGCAAGCCATGCCGATGACTGAAGCCGCAATTGACCCGAGTTTAGCGCGTGATATTTACATCGCTTTGGGCGAGCCGCTGGGCAATGGCGCGTGGAGTGCACGGATTTATTACAAACCCTTCATCCGTTGGATTTGGTTAGGCGCGTTATTCATGGTGGCGGGCGGGATTATTTCAGTGTTCGATCCGCGTTATCGGCGCAACGCCTTGCGTAGCAATCATGCAATTGATGGCGCAGTGGCAACCGCCTAGGAGAAGAAAATATGCGTTTAAATTTTGTGAAAATGCAGGGTTTAGGCAATGATTTTGTGATGATTGACGCCATGAAACAACCCGTCATTCTCAGCCACGAACAATTGTGCCATTTGGCGGATCGGCGTTTTGGCGTGGGCTGCGATCAGATTTTATTTGTTGAACCCAGCCAGATTGCAGGCGTGGATTTTCGTTACCGCATTTTCAATGCCGACGGCGGCGAAGTGCAACAATGCGGCAATGGCGCACGTTGTTTTGCGCGCTTTGTGCACGATCAGGGGCTGACTGATAAAACTGAAATCGTGGTCGAAACCCAAAAAGGACTGATTTATCCACGCATTGAAACCGATGGCGAAGTCACGGTGAACATGGGTTTGCCGCGTTTCACCCCTGCGGAAATTCCGTTTCTTGCCGATGCCGCCAGCATTCAATATCCGATTGAAGTTTTAGGCAAAACTCAGCAGATTAGCGTGGTTTCGATGGGCAATCCGCACGCAGTATTAGTAGTGGATTCGGTGGACACTGCGCCTGTAGGGGAAATCGGCGCGGCGTTAGAATCTCACCTGCGTTTTCCCGAGCGGGTGAATGTGGGTTTTATGCAAATTCTGGATCGGCACACTATTCGCCTGAGGGTATTTGAGCGCGGTTCTGGCGAAACTTTGGCATGTGGCACAGGCGCGTGTGCGGCGGTGGTTGCGGGACAGCGTCTGGGTTTATTAGACGAAGGCGTGACGGTGCAAACCCGTGGCGGCAGTTTAACGATTCGCTGGGCTGGCGAAAATCAACCCGTTTTAATGCGTGGCGCGGCGGTTCGCGTTTTTGAAGGAGTCATTGAATTATGAGTTCGCAACATTCGCTACAAATTGATGAATTACCTGAACAATCTATCGTTGAATATCTGCGGCGGCATCCGAATTTTTTCATGCAATATGAAAATTTATTGTCTGAAATGGTGATTCCGCAAAGCCGTGGCAACATGGTTTCTTTGGTCGAGCGGCAAATGGTGGTGTTGCGTGATGAAAATCAGCAATTGCAGCGCAAACTCAGCAACTTGATTGAAATGGCGCAACGCAATGAATTATTAAATCAACGCATTCAACGCTTTGTGGTGAATTTGAGCGGCGCGGGCAGTTTGGATGAGTTTTTCAGCGTGCTTTATGAAAATTTGCTGGCAGAATTCAACAGCGATGCGGTGGTGGTGCGTTTG
>JBDLSS010000344.1:0-3979 GCA_039799345.1 Pseudomonadota bacterium | reverse complement strand
TAGGGACATTCATCATAAAATTTAGTAAAACTTATGATTATGTAATCTAATATTAACATAAGATAAAATTATTACAATGCAAGTGTTTTCCTATAAAAATAATAAGCTTTAAGAAAATAATATAAATTAAATTATACGGGATTTAAGAAAAAAATTAGTATTTTCTTATAATTAGCATGGAATCTGGTTTTATTTTAATCATCTGAATAAAGCTAATAAATACACTAAAATCCCGATTCTTATTGACACATTATTAATATTGTTAAAAGTGTTGACTTTGTAAGATTCAATAGAAATTTTTGAAAAATTTTGCTAAAAATTTAACTTAGGTCAAAGTAAAGAAGTGTTACATTTTTTATACTTACTCTCGCAGTAAGAATGGGATAAGCAATCACACGCTGCTGTCTTGCCTTACCAGTTTGTCAAGACAGCAGAGTGTTCTTTTGGGAGCTTACTCCCTAAACCTAGCAAATTTAGTATTAAACTCACATTTCATTTGTAAAGTTTTTATAAAAGTTTACAAAACTAATCTACATCAAGGCATGTCGTCCAACTCGTTTGCATACTGAGCATAAAGGCAGATAGCAAAATGAGATGACAATGACAACTTCCCCCGTAGCACTTCATATATTCCATGCCCCCTTGTTTTTTGAAGCGGCGGGCAAAGAAGTTGCGCTATTTCAATGCAATAACCAACATCCTTCAGCCCTTAGAACATACGGGCGAATTATTCCAAACCTCCCCTAAATTCTAGTTTTTACTTTAGATATTGCCATCACCTTTTGCCTTTCGTCGTTGTACCTCTACAGCAAGCTTGTCGGCGAACTTTTACGGGTAATTTGACCTGTATTCCCGCTTAATTCTGTTGGGATATGGGGGCGGAATTAAACATTCGTGCAGGCGAGTGGAAACGATAAACTTTTGAATATAACTGCTTCATAACTTAAATAAAAAGTGAGAAAAATCTATGCCGAGTCATCAGTATAAACAAATCTCAGTGCTTACCGCGAACACCGTCGCCTTCACGATTTGCTTTGCGGTGTGGGTGATGTTTTCCATCATTGGGATTCCTTTAAAAACCACTTTGCACTTAAACGATACCCAGTTTGGTTTGCTGGTGGCGATGCCGATTTTAACAGGCTCGTTGATTCGTCTGCCTTTAGGAATGCTTACCGATAAATTTGGCGGCAGAATTGTGTTTTTCCTGCTGATGTTGTTCACCGTCATCCCAATTTATTGCATCCGTTACGCGACTGAATACTGGCAATTGCTGACTTTAGGTTTGTTTTTAGGACTGGCAGGCGGCTCATTTTCCGTTGGGATTAGTTACACCGCCCGCTGGTTTTCCAAAGCCCGCCAAGGTTTTGCGATGGGAATTTTTGGGGCGGGTAATGCGGGAGCTTCAATCACTAAATTTTTAGCCCCAACACTGGTGGTGAATTATGGTTGGGAAATCGTGCCGCAGGTTTACTCCATCGCGATGCTGGTAGTTGCGATTTTATTCTGGATGTTTACCTACACCGACGAAGATCACCATGTCGAATCCACGATTACTTTCAAACAACAATTAGCGGTTTTGAAAGACCCGCACGTCTGGCGTTATTGTCAATATTACTCGCTGGTGTTTGGCGGTTATGTCGGCTTGTCGCTGTGGATGACCAAATATTACATGACCGAATACCACTTTAGCATTCAACAAGCTGCCTTATTAGCCGCAATTTTTGTGCTGCCCTCTGGGATCATTCGAGCTTTGGGCGGTTGGTTTTCAGATCGTTATGGCGCACACACAGTGACGTGGTGGGTGATGTGGATTTCTTGGGTTTGTTTATTTGTGCTGTCTTACCCACAAACCGAAATGACGATTAAAACCTTAAGTGGCAATGTTTCAATGCACATTGGGCTAAATGTCTGGGCATTCACAGCATTGTTGTTTACGGTCGGCATTTGTTGGGGCTTTGGAAAAGCCTCGGTATTCAAATTTATTGCCGATGAATATCCCGACAATATCGGCGTAGTTTCGGGCATTGTCGGCTTAATTGGCGGCTTAGGCGGTTTTATTTTGCCCATCATGTTTGGCGCATTGGTCGATCTTAGTGGCATTAATAGCTCGATTTTCATGCTGTTATACGGCGCAACCTGCGTTTCCCTGATTTGGATGCACTTCTCGTTTAAAAATAAGCAAAAAGCAGAGTTAGTGGCGGCGCAAGTTTAATCCGTAAGCCCCAAGCTCCACTGCCATTATTAAGTTAAGAATCAGAAATGTAGGGTGTATAAGCATCGAGTCATACACCTTGCGATTTGAAACGTCGTGTCCTCACTAAAGGTGTATGACGACTACGCCTTATACACCCTACGTTTCACTTAAAAAATAAAGGCTTTAACGTAGGGTGTATAAGCATCGTGTCATACACCTTGCGATTTGAAACGTCGTGTCTTCACTAAAGGTGTATGACGGCTACGCCTTATACACCCTACATTTCACTTAAAAAATAAAGGCTTTAACGTAGGGTGTATAAGCATCGAGTCATACACCTTGCGATTTGAAACGTCGTGTCCTCACTAAAGGTGTATGACGGCTACGCCTTGTACACCGTACGTTTCACTTAAAAAAACAAAAGCTTTCATGTTTAGCCCCCTTCAGGGGGTTGGGGGCTTCAGTTAAAAACATCACTAAAAGAGGATTTTACATGAGTCACATTTTAAATAATTGGCAGCCTGAAGATCAGGCATTTTGGGACAAGGAGGGCAAAGCGATTGCACAGCGCAATTTGTGGATTTCGATTCCTGCTTTATTCCTATCGTTTGCAGTCTGGATGGTGTGGAGCGCGGTGACAGTGCGTTTAAACAGCATTGGCTTCAAATTCACCACTAATGAATTATTTTGGTTAGCAGCCATTCCCGGGCTATCAGGCGCAACGTTAAGAATTTTCTATTCGTTCATTGTACCTATTTTTGGCGGCAGATTATGGACGACCTTGAGCACGGCTTCGTTGGCAATTCCTGCATTGTGGATGGGCATGGCGGTGCAAGACGTAAACACTTCTTACACCACGTTTATCATCATCGCGTTGTTATGCGGGTTTGGCGGCGGTAACTTCGCCTCAAGCATGGCAAATATCAGCTTCTTCTTCCCTAAACGTCAACAAGGCACAGCGTTAGGTTTGAATGCAGGCTTGGGCAATTTAGGCGTGAGCGCGGTGCAATTTTTCGTGCCCTTGGCAATTACGGCGGGCGTGTTTGGCGCATTTGGCGGCGAACCGCAATTAGTCACGCTGAAAGCAGGGGTTACGCAACAACTGTGGTTACAAAATGCAGGCTTTATTTGGTTGCCGCTGATTGCAATTTGCACTATTGCCGCATGGTTTGGAATGAATGATTTAAGCAGCGCACGCGCCTCTTTCCGTGAACAAGCGGTGATTTTCAAACTCAAACATAACTGGCTGATGTGCTGGTTGTATATCGCAACTTTCGGCTCGTTTATTGGTTATGCCGCAGGTTTCCCAATGCTGATTAAAACCCAATTTCCCACGATTGACCCCTTACAGTTCGCATTTTTAGGGCCTTTGGTGGGCGCGTTAATTCGTCCTGTGGGTGGCTGGATGTCAGATAAATGGGGCGGGGCGCAGGTCACGTTTTGGAATTTTATTGTGATGATTTTCGCGGTGTTGGGCGTATTGTCGTTTTTACCTATGAACGGTGTAGGCGGTAATTTCTACGGCTTTCTCGCCATGTTTATGCTGTTGTTTGTCACCACAGGCATCGGCAATGGTTCAACTTTCCGCATGATTCCTGTGATTTTCCGCACTCAGCATGAACGTGCGGCGGCGGGCAAAGGTGAAGAAGCGGTTGCACAAGGTTTTAAAAATGCAGCTAAAGAATCCGCAGCGGTATTGGGCTTTAGTTCAGCGATGGCAGCTTATGGCGCGTTCTTCATTCCCAAAGCTTACGGCACTTCGATTGCGATGACGGGCGGTCCTGA
>JBDLSS010000343.1:0-23703 GCA_039799345.1 Pseudomonadota bacterium | reverse complement strand
GCTTTATTGTTGCCCTGCATTGAAGCACATTTGAGTGTAGAAGTGATGGATATGCGGGCGGCGTGTCGCACCTATAATATTTTGATGGGCGAGGGGCGCGATGTCGCCGCTGCTTTATTGTTCGATTGAGTATTTCACCAGCTGTTCGACACGGCGGCGCAATTGCCAAAACTCCACAGGCGGCAAGAGCGCGTCTGCAAAAATAAATAATTGCAGAGTTTTATTTTCCAAACGACAGCACAAAAAAATAAACAGCGGATGGGTAAAACTGCGCGGGTCAATATCGACCCGTGTGCCATTCGCCAGCTCCAATTGCTTTTCTAATAAGCAGACATTCCGCAACGGATGTTTTCGATAATAACCGTAATATCCCAAAGTATGCCCGCCCCAGCCCAAAGTAATCGCAGTTAATAGCCCAAATATCAGCGGCGACAGCGGCAACATGCTCAATAAAATCAGCGTACTCACTAAAATTCCTCCAAAACCCAGCACAAAAGCAGGTGAGGCACGTAAGTTTAAAGCCAAAGGCTGTTGGGTGTCGAAACGGGAATTCATGGGAAACTCGTGGTTAAAAATACCTACTGTATCGAATAACAGCATTAAAACAAGCTGAAGCTCCCAACCCCCTAAAGGAGGCTAAAGATTAGAGTTTTTGTCTTTAAAATCCCCTTTAGGGGATTTAGGGGCTTGTTTTAAATCTTAAATTTCCCCCTAGAAAGTTACAGCCCAAAAGCGCATATTATTCACGGCTGCATTTTTTCCACATTTTTCCGAGCAATAGACTCATGAAATCTATCCTCACTACTTTCTGTTATGCTTTTCTTAGCTATTGTTTATACAGTAATGGTTACGCCTCCTTTGATTTTAATTGCAGTGATAATGCCGAGATGCTCACCGTCGAATTGCAGGCAGGCGATGTGCAAAATTGTGCAGGGGGGTTGGCGGGCACTTATTTGCTGAACCCTTATAATGATTCGCGCATTAACCTGCTGTTATTACTGGAAGATTCACATTTAGCTAACTTTGATTTGCGTGCTGCGCTGACCTCTCCAGACCTGCCCAACAGGCTGAGTTATGAAATTCCGTTTCGACAAGATGCGTTGATTAATTCTAAACCTCCCACGCCACCCGTTTCCCAGCCCGCAACATCGCCCAGTGTGCCAGAATTACCCTTAGATAAAAAAGCGCAGGCTTTAGGCGTTGACGCGGCTTTGATAGAAAAATCTTTAGTTAAGTTAGGCAGTTATCAAAGCGGACACTGTGTTTCCAATAATTCCCAAGCAGTGCAACAGTTTTTTGACGTGTTAAATAGTAGCCAACTCGCAGCCGAGGAAAAACGTGCTTTAGCCACGGCGCGGCTGCAATTGGCGGGCGTGTGCGCGGATAAAAATATGCCGCTTTTAGAAATTACAGTGAACTCGCCCACAGCAAAAGAAATGGCGGGATATTTACGTGGCGCGGCATCTTTTTACAATGAAGATTTCAAAAATGCTGAAACTGAATTTAAGGCTTTGTTAAACAGTTCACAGCCGTGGCTTAAAGAAACCGCGACTTATTTATTGGGTCGGGTTTTTCTGAATGATTACAATGGCTCGCAAGCAGAAGCACAATTTAAAAATTATCTCGCCCAATATCCAAAAGGCTTATATAGCGAGTCTGCACAGGGTTTATTTCGGCGGGTGTATTGGCTAGACAGCAATATTGCCGCACTTTCCAAGTCGTTTATGGAGACTGTGAACGACGCAAAACAGCATCCTTTATCCAACGAAGAAGTGCTCGGTTTAGCCAATGAAATCGATGCGTATTTATTTTTCCCAATAACTGATAATCCTAAAATCAGCTCAATTTTAGCTAAACCGACGTGGGACGCGCCTTTATTATCCGCTGTGGCAGTGTTGACCCAAATGCGTAGCGGGGCGACGAATAAAACTGCGATTAGCGCATTGCCCGAAAAACAGGCGGTGTTTGCACAGGCGGGTTTGAGTGATGTGTATGATTATTTACTGCGTGCTGAGGAGTTTTTTACCCAACGTGATTATGCCGCCGTCATTCAACACACACCGAGCGCGGTGAATGCGCCACGTTCCAATGTCGCTTTCAGCAGTTTTAGTTTGCGTGCCTTGTCACACGAAGCCTTAAAACAATGGGAAGCGGGCGAAAAAATTTGGCTCAGTTTATTTGAACACAGCCAACACCCAATTCATCAACGCCAACTACAACTTGCGCTTGCGCTAAATTATGAAAAATCTGGGCGTTTGGCGAAAGTGTTTGCAGAAAATTCACGAGTCACAGATAAACGTTTGCAACGCCTGTTAATTGAACGTTCTACGCCGCCTGATTTGCTGGAAAAAATCCTGAATCAAACCCACACCGCGCCCGAAATCAAAGCGGTAGCATTAAAAACGTTATTGTTAAAAAATTTGATACACACGCATTATTCAGAATTTTTACGGATTTATCAAAAATATCCCAGTAAAAATTATCCTGAATTAAAGGAACTGCAACATTTTCAATGGATAGGACAAAAAGAGCCTGAATATGCTTGCCCTGCTTTATTAAATAATGTGCAAACCCTGTCACGGAAAAACGATGATGCGCTGGCTTTGAATTGTGTGAGCGAGTTTTTGCGTTTGTTTTTTTATTATGATTATTACACCCCCTTTACTTACTACAAAAATACCGCCCGCGCCAATTCTCACAATTACTATTTAGGGGAAGCGGCTGATTTATTTAAAGATAAAACCTATAACCGTTTAGATTTTTACCTTGCTGTTATTAACAATCCCAAGGCTGAGGCGATTGCTAAAGCATTTGCCTTATCGCGCGCACTCAATTGTTTTGCTAGCAGCGGCAATAATCATTGTGGCACGCAAGAAATTGAAAAATCTCAACGTGCATCATGGTTTAAGCTGCTGAAAAGCACTTATAAATCTAGCGTATGGGCAGAACAGCAGAAATATTATTGGTAATTTGGGTGACAATTTGGCGAGGCGGACTCTTAAGTTTGTCCCTGCTGATTGTTGCCGCCGCGCCTTTAAACGACGCGGTGCGGCTTGAAAATTATCAAGAATTTTGGGTGTGGGGCGGAATTCATGCTGCCCACATTCCACAACAAGCACAACGGCTTTATCTGTTACAAGGCAGTATTCGCCTCAATTCACAAAATCAGCCCATTTTTCAAAGACAAGGGATTTTACCGCAAGCTTTGAATGCGCCCATTTTTTTGGTGTATCGTTTGGAAACTTTGGCATGGAATACTATTGTGCAACAAAGTATTTTGAATCAAATCAAGCTATGGCAAGCTTATCAACAGCCTGTTTTAGGAATTCAGCTTGATTTTGATGCAGGCACGAAAAATCTGCAAAATTATGAGCAGTTTTTGCGTAAAGTGCGTGCGGAATTTCCCCAACAATATCAACTGAGTATTACGGGATTATTGGATTGGAGTCAAAATGCTAAGCCTGAAGTGTTGCAGAGTTTAGCGGATATTCTTGACGAAGTGATTTTCCAAACTTATCAGGGGAAAAAAACGATTCCACATTATGCGAGCTATATTCATTCCTTGTTGCGGCTGCAAGTGCCGTTTAAGGTGGGAGTGGTGGAACAGGCTGATTGGAATGTAGCTTATGAAGGATTATTGAAAAAATCACCGTATTTTCGGGGAATGGTGGTGTTTTTGTTGCCTGTGAAATAATATCTGAATCAGGACTTTCAGGATTACCCAAATTTATAGAGTTAAAGCTTATCTATCAATAGAATAGTGTTAATTCTGTAAATTTGGGTAATCCTGAAAATCCTGATTCAGACGATTTTTAACCCACAAATCGGGAAAACCAATGTTCTGGATTTGCCGCGAAGAAACTCACAAAAACGCTCTGCAAATCTGCATTGTAATCACGGTTTTGAATGTCAACGACAGTTTTATACAAGGCTTCAAACAATAAGCGAGAATCTTTTTTGAGTGTGACAAACCCATTGTTTTCATAATTCTTAAAGCGTTCAATTTCTTGTTTGCCCACTTTACCCATAATTTCAGGCTGACGAGCATCGCGAAACAAGGCAAAAAGAATATTAGGATGAGAAACTACCAATTCATTCAGATTTTTCAGACGTGAGGTGAAACTCGAACCTTCCGCATGTAAAAAACCAATTACCCGCTTTAATTCTTGACTATTTTCTTGTTTTGGAAAAATCAGCATTAAATGTTCAGGTAAGGCTCGCTTGCTGAGATGTAAGTAGTCTATTTTAAAGGGTTTAAATTGATTCCAAGCTTTTGCCAAAAGTAGCAATTTCCCCAAATCATCACTGTCAGAAAGAATGCTGTGCGTGTAATGTGCGGCTAATAAAGTTTTTTGCTGCATCAAATAATTTAAAATTTCAGCATCAGCAAGATTTGCAGTTTCCTGACTAGCTTCTGCCGTAAACGGTTGAACACGCTTTAATTTATCAATTTCATCACGCAGTTTTTGCAGTTCACTTAACACCCGTTCTTCAAAAGTTCGTGCATGCACAGGCAAGGGCACGCCGTCGGCCTTCAGGCGATAATAATCTGCGGCAACATTGAGCACGCCACGGATTGAATTTTGTTTGACGATATTGTCAACTTCCTCAGGCATGAATAATTCTTCAATATCAATCTGATAAGGCACGGCTTTAACGGCAAGAATTTCACTTAACTCGCCCACACTGGGAAGGTTTAAATAAATCTGATTTTGTGCAATGCGGTCTGTGACAGAACCGTCGAAAAAATGCTGAAAATGCGTCCATCGATCAGGAAACAGGGTGACAATAATCAAACTATTTGAAATTTCAGTAAATAATTGTTTCAATGCTGCGCCAAAACTGCGTAATAAATTTTCATGATCGCGCAAACTTTCAAGTTGATCGAACACGATAATTAAAGGCTGGTCTTCAATCGACAGTTTGCTAAATACGCGAATGGCTTGCAGCGCGAATTCTTCACGATCCATATTTTCTTGCCAATTACTCAAGCCAACATTTTTTAACTCGTCTGCGTCAACTTCTTGACCTGCCAACCATTTACGTACTAAATCACGTTTGCTTGCCTCAGTATAACTGCAAAACTTAATTAAGCCTTTTATCACGTCACAACCGTAATTGCTAAAACCATACTGACTTGTCCACCATCCAGTGGTATGCTTTTCAATAAATTTCCAGTTATTGCGATATTGATCCGAGCCTTCTCTACCTAATACTTTGTAAATACTGAGATGATCCTGTTCAATGCGTTTCAATAGCAATTCGTGTTTATTGCTGATATTTGCACCGTCTTTTGCAAAATGCTCTAACACAATCCGTGAAAAACTGTGCGCTAATAAAAACTCAAGTTGTGAATATTCGCTGTTGGGTACTGTTTCCATAAAGGATTCTAAAATACGGCAATAAATGTGATGAACCACGGTTTCAGGGTGATTGGGTTGCCGAATAAATAACAGCCGATTATTTTTCAAAACTTCGTGCGCAAGCCGCATAATCAGGTGCGTTTTGCCATTGCCAGCTTCACCAATGACTAAAGCACCTTTGCTTTGATGATTGGGATCACGTTTGATTTCTTCGAGGATGGTGGTGAACCGTGAAAATTCATGCTCGTAAACTTTAGGCATATCAACATGATTTTCAAAGGGATTATCAACACGACTGTCGCCAAAAGGATTGGGTTTTCCGTGCAGTTGCCGTTTTAATTGTTCAGATTTGAGTTTGCGATATAGCAGATAAGTGAATTGCGTATCATAGCGGGCAGTATGGGCTTCATCGCGGTTATAAGCGCGTTTTTCCCAATGCAAGTCGAAGTATTTACAGAGAAATTCTAAACTATGCCCCTTTAAATTGCGGTGTTCTTGTTTAGCTAAATCATAAGTACAAATGAAATCAATGTGTTCCCACAATATACCCGCTTGTTCGCAGGCCTGTTGCAATACTTTGCGATCATGTTCTGCATAATGGCAAACCACTTGTTTTCCCTGCACTAAAGCAAAAAAGTCTTTTAATACAGTCAGTAAAGGTTTTGCCCGCCACGTATCAGTTTTATTAACGGCTTCTTGCACAAATACATTATAAAGTTCGTTACCATGACGATCTAAAACTGCAAGTTCGCGTAAAAGTTCAGTTCCTTCCGTGTCCAATACGATGAAATCTTGCATGTTAAGTCGTCTCCTTGGTGAGTTTTGTCATTATAAGTCAGGAGGGTTTAAAAATCTCAAGGTAGTATACAACGAGCTCATAACTTCTAATACCCATTCATTTTAAAAATAATCTTGTCTTTTCAATAAGTAATCCACATAATACAGATATAAATTGAGATATTAACAGGCTAATTTTTAACAAATTCTCGGCAAGGGATCATCTTCCAATTCATCTAACAAACGCTCTCCGCCCAGCGGTGTGTGCAAAATCACCCGCGCTTTTCCTTGTTTTAACGTCCCGATAATTGCCGCATCTTGTCCTTCAGGCAAGGTTCGCCACACACTCAACACCTGCTCCGCTTGTTCTGGTGCAACCACTGCCACCACGCGCCCTTCACAGGCTAAATAATACGGGTCATAACCTAAAATTTCACACACCGCTTGCACAGGTTCACGCACAGGAATTAGAGCTTGCTGCAAATGTACGGATAATTGCGTGGCTTGGCTGATTTCATTGGCAACTGTTGCCAGCCCGCCGCGCGTCGGGTCACGCATAAAACGTAAGCCTGAAAAATCCCAAATGGCTCGCGTCAACGGCAACACACTGGCAGCATCCGAAGCCAATTCGCCGCGCAATCCAAACTGTTCCCGCGCCAACATCACCGCAATCCCATGATCGCCAATTGAACCGCTGACCAGCACCACATCGCCCGCTTGAATTTGTTTAATCCCTAATTTTGCAGTTGCAGTGCGCACACCCACGCCCGTAGTCGCCAAATATAAACCGCCGCCTTCGCCACGCCGCAACACTTTGGTGTCGCCCGCCACCACTGAAACTTGCAAAGCTTTGGCAGTTTCCGCAAGACTTGCGATAATGCGTGCTAATTGAACAATTTCAAAACCTTCTTCGACAAACACATTGAGGGTCAAATAACGCGGCGTTGCCCCTGAAACTGCGAGGTCGTTGGTTGTGCCATGCACCGCTAATGTGCCAATATTGCCGCCATTGAACTCCAAAGGTTGCACGGTAAAACCGTCGGTAGTAATCACCAATTCTGAACTCGCCCACGGCAAAGTGACCGCGTCGGCTTGCGTATCCAAATCAGGATTGTGTAAATAACGCGCAAATAATTCTGTAATTAATTCACGCATATAACGTCCACCGTTACCGTGCGCGAGGGAAATATGGCTGTCTTGCATCATAATGATTCATATAGAAGAAATTTAGGACAAAGATACGGTGATTAGACTCGGTTTTCAAGTAAATACTTTGCCACGACGTGTGTTCATCGGGCTTGGCGCGTTATGTTTGTTGCTGCTGGGCAGTTGTAAACATCAAGAATCCAGCGCGTTACGCATCGGGCTTGCGACTGCGCCTGTGACTTTAGACCCACGTTTTGCCACGGATGCGACTTCTTCACGGATTAACCGCTTGTTATATCGGCGTTTGGTGGATTTTGACGCACAATTGCAACCGATTCCTGATTTAGCGACCTGGGAGCAAATCAGCCCAACGCAATACCGTTTTCATTTACAAAATAAGGACGGGCGACAATTTCACGATGGCACGCCGTTGACGGCAAATGATGTGAAAGCCACTTATGAATTTGTTTTAACCGCCGCCAATGCTTCGCCGCACCGCGCCGCGATTAGCCATATTCAACAAATAAAAATCATTGATGACAATAGCTTAGATTTCATGTTGAGCAAACCTGATAATTTATTTATTGGGCGTTTAACTATCGGGATTGTGCCGCAGCGTGTACAAGCGACTTCCTTGCAACGTAATGCGTTGGGCAGTGGCAATTTTCGACTGTTGGCGTGGGAACAAGCCAGCCATTTGCAATTACAACGGCTGCACGACCAGCGCGTATTTGAGTTTTTGGAAGTGAAAGACCCGGTTATCCGTGCCTTGAAATTGTTGCGCGGTGAAATTGATTTGACCCAAGAAGATTTGTCGCCCGAATTGGTGGGCTGGTTGAGCAAGCAAGAAAATATTCAGGTGACGCGCCAGTCGGGCGACACCTTCACGTATTTAGGTTTTAACTTGCAAGATGAACTCACGGGAAAATTGCTGTTTCGTCAAGCAGTTGCTTATGCTTTGGATAGAAAAGCGATTATTCATTATGTGCTCGGTGATGGGGCGCGGTTGGCGAGTAGTATTTTGCCGCCTGAACATTGGGCGGGTCATCCTGAGTTGGGGCAATATGAATATAATCCCGAAAAGGCGCGGCAATTGTTGGCGCAATTGGGCATCAGTCCTGAACATCCTGTGAATTTGGTTTATAAAACTTCGAGCAATCCATTTCGGATTCGTTTGGTCACGGTGATGCAGCAGCAATTGTTGGGGCTGGGCATTCATTTGGAAATTCGGAGTTATGATTGGGGCACGTTTTACGGTGATATTAAGGCGGGGCGTTTTCAGGTGTTTAGTTTGTCGTGGATTGGGGTGAAAAGTCCTGATATTTTCCGTTATGCGTTTCACAGTTCTGCTTTGCCGCCCACGGGTGCGAATCGGGGGCGTTTGCAACGTCCTGAAGTGGATAATTTAATTGAGGCTGCGGAAAATGCACAAACTTTGCCTGAGCAAGTGCAGGCTTATCGAATTTTGCAGGCGTATTTGTTTGAACAATTGCCTTATGTGCCGTTGTGGTATGAAAATAATGTGGTGGCAATGCGGGCGCGGGTGCAAAATTATCGTTTGAATCGCGAGGGGAATTATGATGGTTTGCAGGAGGTGGGGTGGTGAAAACTTATAATCTCGGTTTTATCAGTGATGAAGATATTTTTGAGCATGTCAAAGCCACGGTATTAAAATATCGCTTTAATATCAATTTAGCCGAGTTTAATCATAATTTGATTGACCCGATTAAACTCAGCTTTGATTTTAAAGTTTATGAGCAAAGTATTGAGGAGGTGCTTGAACGTGAAATATTGCGACAACTTGATAAAAGTAACACTAATCATATTGGATATTTTCACCAAAACATTTTTAAATATTTGGGTAATGGTTGGCATGTTCCCAAAGCAGGCTATGATATTGTTAATGAAGCACGTCAAATTTATGTGGAACTCAAAAATAAGCACAACACCATGAATTCCTCTTCAGCGGCAAATACGTATTTAAAAATGCAAAATACACTGCTACAACAATCAACTGCGCTTTGTCTTTTGGTAGAAGTGATTGCCACACAAAGCCAGAATATTCCTTGGAATATTAGTATTGAAAAGCAAAGATACAGTCATGAAAACATTCGCAGGGTTTCGATTGATAAATTTTACGAGGTGGTGACAGGTGATAAGTTTGCATTCAAAAAACTGTGCGCAGCATTGCCAACAATTCTTGATGATGTCGTCGCCAGCCTTCAATTTATAACACAAGCAAATACCGTGGTAGCTGAATTGACTGCGATTGATTCCAATTTACTCAAAAGTATTTACTTACTCTCATTCCAAAAATATGAAGGCTTCGATGAATTCCACTTCTGAAAATCTCATTGATGCCGACTTATTGGCAGATATTCTGTCTGTTTCTAAAACCACCGTCAGCAGTTGGGAAAGAACAGGCAAAATCACGCCCTTGCTTGACGCACAAGGCAATAAAAAATATGCCTTAGCCCAATTACAAACTTTTGAAATGATACGGCAAATGTTGGAATCCAAGTGGGAGGAGGAAATGCAAATCAAGCCCTTGCGTCCTTATGTTTCCATCGAATTATTTGCAGGCGCGGGCGGTTTGGCAATTGGTTTAGAAAAAGCAGGGTTTGAAGCCGTGGCTTTGAACGAATGGGATAAACATGCTTGCAATACTTTACGCAACAATCGCCCACAGTGGAATGTATTAGAAGGTGATATTCAACAAATTGATTTTACAGCTTTCAAAAATATAGACTTTATTTCAGGTGGCTTTCCTTGCCAAGCCTTTTCGTATGCAGGGAAACAATTGGGATTTGAAGATACACGCGGCACTTTATTTTTTGAATTTGCCCGTGCTATCAAAGAAACCCAGCCTAAAGTTTTTCTCGGGGAAAATGTGCGCGGTTTATTGGAACACGAGCAAGGCAAAACGCTGGCAACCATTAAATCCGTAATTGCAGATTTAGGCTACACCCTTATCGAACCCAAAGTATTAAAAGCGATTTTTTATCAAGTGCCGCAAAAGCGGGAACGTTTAATGTTGGTCGGCATTCGCAATGATTTAATGAAATACGCTCATTTTGAATGGCCCGCGCCCTGTAAACGGGTTTTCGTATTGCGAGACGCGCTCAAAGCAGGGGAATTATACCCCGTAGATGTGCCCGAATCTGTCGGACAAAAATATCCCAAACGCAAAGAAGAAATTTTTCAATTTGTCCCGCAGGGTGGCTATTGGCGCGATTTGCCTGACGCATTGCAGCGCGAATATATGCAAGCCAGTTATTTTCTGGGTGGTGGCAAAACAGGCATGGCGCGGCGTTTAGCATGGAATTCTCCAAGTTTAACCCTAACTTGTTCGCCTGCCCAAAAACAAACTGAACGTTGTCATCCCAAAGAAAATAGACCGCTCACCGTGCGCGAATATGCTCGCATTCAAACTTTTCCTGATGATTGGGAATTTTCTGGACCTGTGACTAGCCAATATAAACAAATTGGCAACGCCGTCCCTGTGAATTTGGGCTTTGCCGTGGGGCGCAGTTTGGTGGCTTTATTGAATAAAATTGAGTCTAAAACTGAGCGGTTTGAAATTCCAGAAGTGAAAAAATTACCGCTACAAATGGGTTTGTTTGAACATTAAACAAATCCTCAGTTCTGTAGGTTGGGTTGCTAACAGCAACCCAACACCAATTCGTCCCCTTAATATCACATGCTTTCATTCCCTACATTTGTTAGCTTGCTAAGCTCTGTAGATTGAGCTGCTAACAGCAACCTAATACCTCCTTAAAGATAGTCTGAGTTACGCAGTTTAATCGATAACTATTTGATTTTAATTGAAATAGAATTGTGCCTCGTACAATACTAACGCATTGTAAACAAAAAAATTAGTGTTTCAACTGCGTAACGCCTATAGAGATAAAAATGCCCTCGTGATGAGGGCATTTTGCGGTGTGTATGACTAAATTACTTTTGTTTGACTGTGCTCAAATCTAAATCAAACGCGAATGAACCTGTGCGCTGTTGCATTTCAATGCTGTAATTTGAGTATTGTGTTGGACCAAAAGGCTGGGCGACTGGAACAGTGAGGCAGGGAATGACTAATCGACCAATAGAAGGTGTGTATGAAGCCGTACAATTAGCAGTCGTTACAACGGGTTGGGTTGTTGTGGTAGGGCAAACCGTGGGTTGGGTTGTTGTGGTAGGGCAAACCGTGGGCTGTGTGGTAGTTGTTGCGGCTGTAGACAAAGGAATAACTGTTGCAGTCCAAGTACAAGACCCTGAACAACCTGCACCCGTCCATGTGCCAGAAATCGTTCCATCAGTTCCAATAGTGCCTTTAATTATCTGTGATGAACCCACATACTGCGTGAAATAACGGGTAATTGAGACGGTATTGCCATTCACAGTACCATCAAGTCTATCAGTTGGATCACTAAGAGGTTTTCCATCAAGAGACCAATAAGATGAGCCATAAATCACACCATTACTAACACCAATTGCCCAATCAGCAGTGATTCGATTGTCTCCGCCCTTAAATTTCCATAAGCCTTGTAAATCAGCAGCCTGTACGACAGGAGCACTTATTAGCAATAAAGCCCCTGCTTTTATCAGTAATTTTTTGTAATACGAGTAATCTAGCATGACATCACTCCATTTTTCTGGTTGCGAAAAGATATTCGGGATAAATTTAGTTTTTAATCTCAAATTAACCCATTGAGTTAAAAGAAAACCACCGCTATACTTTAGCCCTATTGATAGATTAACAACCAGATACAAATAGTTACATTTACCTACCGAAAAAGAGTTATTTATGCAACTGGGTGAGAAAGTGGGTTTAATGCGGACACTGAAAGGTTTGACGCAGGAAGACATGGCTGTAAAGTTAAATATGTCGGTGACGGGTTATGCCAAAATTGAGAGAGGAGAAACTAAATTACAAAATCCCAGATTGGAAAAAATAGCAGAGGCGTTAGGAATAGAGTTGAAAGATTTACTGAATTTTGACGAAAAAAATATTTTTCACGCTTCGTTTAATGATCAATGTCTTCAATTTTCTCAAAATATTTATATAAATTCGGCGATAGAACTCACTCAAGAATTAGAAAAAATGCGGGTAATGCTTGAAGCAAAAAATAAAGAAATTTCACTATTAAATGAACAAGTTAGTCAATTGAAAGAAATTATTGTTTTGATGAAGGTGAAATAAGCGTAGGGTATATAAGCATCGCGCCATACACCTTACGATTTGAAAAGTTATGCAGCGTCACAAAGGTGTATGGCGGCTACGCCTTATACACCCTACATTTGTTAGTGCTAATAGGATGTACTGAGGCACGAAGCACATCAATCCGTGAGAAAACGATGAACCCCGATTGATGCGTCTCCTATCGTCGGCACATCCTATACGTTTTATCTCGTTCCAACGCTCCAGCGTTTTTCTTGTTCCCACATTTTCTTATCCCGAACTCAGGTTACACTCTCTAAACTGCATTACTTCTTTAGTAATACCAAATAGTTAATCTTTAGATTTCCCTTTAGAAAATTTAGGACGCAGTGAATCCTCAGGCTTGCCTATTCTTAAAGTTCCCCTTATGCTCGCTGTGTTATAGCACTATTAGGGAGGATAAAAAGATGGGTTTACCCCACTTTGTTAAAATGGTCGAAGTTGGCGCACGTGATGGTTTACAAAACGAAGCTAAAACTGTTCCGACCGATATTAAAATTCAATTGATTAATCAACTCAGTGCCACGGGTTTGCCCGTGATTGAGGTCACTAGTTTTGTGTCGCCGAAATGGGTGCCACAAATGGGTGATAATGCTGCGGTATTTTCAGGGATTGAGCGTAAAGCTGAGGTCAATTATCCCGTACTCACCCCAAATTTACAGGGTTTTAATACTGCATTGGCACTGGGAGTGAAAGAAGTCGCCGTATTTGGAGCAGCATCGGAAAGTTTTTCTCAGAAAAATATTAACTGTTCAGTCCAAGAAAGTTTAGAACGCTTCATTCCTGTGTGTGATGCCGCACTACAAAATAAAGTGCAGGTGCGGGCTTACGTGTCTTGTGTCGTGGGTTGTCCTTATGAAGGGGAAATTCATCCCGAAGCAGTGGCAGTGGTGGCAGAACAACTTTATAAAATGGGCTGTTATGAAATTTCGTTAGGCGACACGGTGGGGGTGGGCACACCGCGCCAAGTTCAAGCGATGTTACAGGCCGTGGTTGCAAAAGTGCCCGTGGAAAGATTGGCCGTGCATTTTCATGACACCTATGGGCAAGCACTGGCTAATATTTACGCAGCTTTGGAATTTGGGGTAAATGTAGTTGACAGTTCCGTCGCAGGGTTAGGCGGTTGTCCCTATGCTAAGGGTGCATCAGGCAATGTTGCTAGCGAAGATGTACTGTATTTACTGAATGGTTTGGGTATTGAAACGGGCGTGAATCTGGAAAAATTAGTGCGGGCAGGACAATTTATCAGCGAGTTTTTGGGCAGAAGTTCTGCATCGAAAGTGGCGCGGGTAATGACGGGAACGTGTTAGATTTTAAAAACTCGCATCAAAGAAAGGCTGCAACATCAGGATAGATAATATTGTTTATTATGAAAGCTTCAGCATGTTATACACTTTTCTAAAAAAGTACTTATATTGTTATATAACAGCTTTGATATTTTATCGCCCTATCGTTCCTACGCGCTTGCATCGCAATCACTAAGTTAAGCTTATACCCCTATCTTATCGAACGTTCAAGGACTGGCAGTGTTATGAGCACTGCCAGTCCTTATTATAATCATGTTGAACTCAAAACCTACAATATACTAACCTGAGTTCGGGATAATAAATCGCAGAAAGTTTAATTAATCCAGTTTGTTAAAAAAATTGCAAAGATTATCAGAAGCAAAATTCATAGGATTAAAGAATTTTCAGTATTAAAAAACCTTTTTTAACATGATGCGTTCATCCTGCTTAATTCGGATAATCCTGTCAATCCTAATTCTGACAATAAACTCGTCATAACCGAAACAGTTTTCTTATCCCGAACTTAGGTTAATTTAGCAATCCGCCACAAACGGATTGGTACGGCGTTCCTCACCAAAAGTCGACATTGGACCATGCCCCGGAATAAATGCCACATCATTCCCCAAAGTCCATAATTTCGACTGAATCGAATGAATCAACGTTTCATGGTCACCTTTGGGAAAATCAGTGCGCCCAATCGAACCATTAAACAACACATCGCCCACCAAAGCCAGCCGCGTTTTAGGCTCAAAAAACACCACATGTCCAGGCGTATGTCCGGGCGTATGACGCACTTGTAACTCAATATTGCCAAAGCGCACCACTTCGCCTTCTGTCAACCAACGTTCAGGTTTAAACGCTAAATGCGGCGCGAAACCAAAAGCACGACTTTGATCAGGCAGGGCTTTTAACCAAAAATCATCGTCTTGATGCGGGCCGATGACAGGTACATGATAACGTTTTGCCAATTCCACCGTGCCCCCAACATGGTCTAAGTGTCCGTGGGTTAATAAAATCCCTTTTAAAATCACTTCATGTTGTTGAATTGCCGCAATGATGCGATGAATATCGCCGCCGGGATCAACCACCATGCCTTCATGCGTGGTTTTACACCACAATAATGTGCAGTTTTGTTGATAAGAGGTGACAGGAATAATAGTGTATTGCATCGCGATGACTTCCTAAAGGTGAATGAAAATTCAGTCAATTTACATAGAGCATACTCAAAAACGTAGGCATTATTCAATGTTAAAAACTTGTAGGACTATTCTGGCAGGGTATAATTAACTCTCTTCCTCTCCAATATGGTAGATGTCTATGGCTTATACAATGCTTAACGCATCTCAACTGAATACGCAACCCACCAGTATTTCCGATTGGAAACCCCTATACCTCTTTAATTTTTATAGAATCACGATAGCACTCAGCTTTCTCATGCTGGTTGGTGCGGGTATTGCCCCCGACTTTATCGCAAAAGAGAACCAATCTTTATTTTTATGGGTTGATCAGGTTTATTTACTGTTTGGACTGATTTCACATGTTCTGATTAAACGCCGTAGCCCGCCATTTGCATGGCAAATTTTTGCACAGTTTTTATTTGATATTGCCGCCATCACCCTGATGATGTACGCCAGTGGCGGGTTAAATAGTGGTTTAGGCGTATTATTAATTATCAGTATTGCTGGCGTGAGTTTACTCACCGAAGGACTACTCACCTTCTTCTTTGCCGCCGTTGCCACAATTAGCGTGTTGGTGCAGGCGACTTTTGTCGTAATTTATGGAATGCACATCTCCCAAGGTACGACCATTCAAAACAGTTACATTCATGCCAGCATGTTAGGGGTCAGCTTTTTTGCCACCGCTTTCCTTGGACAAATGCTCGCCAAGCGCATTCATACTAGCGAAGCCCTTGCTAAACAACGCGGTTTGCATCTGCAATATCTCGCCCAATTAAACGCACAAATCGTACAAAATATTCAATCAGGCATTGTGGTGGTGGACATTGGGGGCAGAGTGCGCCTGTTTAATGAAGCCGCTCGTCGTTTATTAGGCTTGCATGAGCCTGCAAATGGGCGCAGCTTAAGTGCAGTCACGCCCGAACTTGCCCAACAATTAGAACATTGGCAACAACAAAAATTAGCGTTCTCACGCATGTTTCGTCCCACACAAGGCGGTGTCAGCATCATCACCACCTTCACGGAATTAGATCGCGGCGGCGAATCCAATGTATTAATCGTGCTCGAAGATGCCACGGTAGTAAATCAACAAGCCGCACAATTAAAACTCTCTTCTTTGGCGCGACTGACAGGCAGCATTGCCCATGAAATTCGCAATCCGCTGTCCGCCATCAGTCAAGCGGGACAGTTATTAAACGAAGATATTCCGCCCGAAAATAATAATTATCCGCTGGTGCAAATGATTTTAAATAATACCAAGCGCGTCAATACCATCATTGAAAATGTGTTACAAATCAGTCGACGCGGGCAACCGCATGTTTTATCTTTTGATTTACATCCGTGGCTTAAAAACTTTATCAAAGAATTATGTATGCACCAACATTTGCCCAGCAGTGCAATCGAGCTGAATGTACAACAAGCAGAAATTGTCGTTTGTTTTGATAAAGTACAATTATTTCAAGTAATCAATAACTTATGTGAAAATGGTTTGCGCTATAGCAAAACTGAGCCTATGCTCGCACTCACTGTAGGTGTGAACCAAGCCGTCAACTTACCATTTTTAGACATTAAAGATTTTGGAAAAGGCATGAGCCACGAAACTGCAAAACAGATTTTCGAGCCTTTTTTCACCACCGAAGACAGTGGCACAGGCTTGGGTTTATACGTTGCTCGTGAATTATGTGATGCAAATCGTGCCTTTTTGCAGTTGGTGGAAAATACTGAGCAGGGTTGCTGCTTTCGGATTCATTTCAGTCGCGCTATTGTTGAAAATTAAACTATGATAAAACCTCGTTGCCTCATTGTAGATGATGAAGCGGATTTGCGGGAATTAGCCCTGCGCAGTTTGTTGCCGCTGGACATTGAATGTCTGACTGCCAAAAATTTAGAAGAAGCTTACGAAATTCTGAATCAGCACGGGACGAGCATTGATTTTAGCCTTGTGGATATTCGACTGCCTGATGGAAATGGTCTTGATTTTGTCAAAACCATGCAACAAGTTTCACCACACACGCATATTGCCGTGGTCACAGCATATGGCAATCACTTAAATGCGGAGGCAGTGCAAGCGGGCGCATCAGATTTTCTTAATAAACCGATTGATTTAGTAAAATTACGCACCTTGGTTCGTAATGCCTTAAAAGCCAAGGAAGAAAAAAATCTCAATTTATTTTCCGACCGTACCACACAAATTCTAGATCGTTTTGTGGGTAAATCCGCTCCCATTGACGCTGTCAAAGAAAAAGTCAAAAAAATCGCTCGCGGGCAAGCCCCTGTTTATATTCGTGGGGAATCAGGTTCAGGCAAAGAAGTGATTGCACGGATTATTCACGATTTAAGCCCGCGCCATGAACAAGATTTTGTGCCCGTCAACTGTGGCGCAATTCCCAATGATTTAATGGAAAGTGAGTTTTTCGGTTATAAAAAAGGCGCATTCACAGGGGCATTGTATGACAAACAAGGCTTATTCCAAATTGCCCACAAGGGTACGTTGTTTTTAGACGAAGTGGCAGAATTACCGCTGCACATGCAAGTCAAACTGCTACGCGCCATTCAAGAAAATCAAATCCGTCCCCTTGGCAGTCATCAAGAAATTCCAGTGGATGTGCGCATCTTAAGTGCCAGTCACCGCGATTTAGTCTCTTTAGTGCGTGAGGGTAAGTTTCGAGAAGACTTGTTTTATCGAATTAACGTAATTGAATTATACATTCCAGCGTTGCGTGAACATCCTGAAGATATTTTTGAATTAGCTCATAAAATTTTAAACACACTGACTTCCAGCCCACGTTATCACTTTGATGACAGCACTCCGCTGCAAATTTCCGACAACGCAATGGACGCATTGCTACAGTACAATTTCCCAGGCAACGTGCGTGAACTGGAAAACATTTTGGAGCGTGCCGCGACCTTGTGTGAAAAAAGCTTAATTCAGGTTGAGGATTTGCAGTTGCCGAATCACCAGCATGTTGCTGAGCCTATGGAAAATCGCCTAGACCCGCGTTTAGATGGGATTGAAAAAGCCACTATTTTAGATGCACTCACCCGTATGGAATGGAATAAAACCCATGCCGCCAAATTATTGGGAATCAGTTTGAGCAAGCTACGCTATCGAATGTACCGCCTCAATCTGAAAGACAAACCCTAGTAAAGTTGTTGAAATCAACAAGCAGTTGTTGAAGGTCAACACATTACACTTTGTAAGATGCATGATTTTTAGGCTATTATAAGATTAACTAATTGAAATTAAAAATAAAATAACTATGAATTAAACACACGATAAAGTGGTTTAATAAATGCTAGGCATTTTCCGAGATGGTAGACACATAACGTATAGAGGAGTTACAAAGATGAGAACCGTTAATCGTTATAAAAAACAATACGGCTTTACCTTCGTAGAGTTAATGATGGTGGTTGCAGTGATTGGGGTTTTGGCGGTTGTTGTGCTTCCTGCGTATTCTGATTATACCTCACGCGCAAAAGTGATGGATGCGGTGAGTTTGCTCGCAGGATTAAAAAATCCAATGATGGATTATTATATGACATGGGGAACTTGGCCAAACGTAGATGAAATTGGAGGGAAAACTTCAGGAACATATACCAGTATCGTGGTTTCTGGTAAACCCAATACTTATGTAGAAGCCACTATGAAAATGAGTGCAAGTGCGGATTTAGGTGGCAAAAATATTCGTATGGTGTATTACCCTGATACGCGTGACTGGGTTTGTACCACAGTGGGTTCTAGCAATCCTATCCCTGATAAATTAGTGCCTTCCTCCTGTAAATAAGCCCGCGCCCAAAAATGCCATAGGTATCTACATCCGTAGAAACATGTGATTAAAAATCACCGATGAAAAACATCCCCTTAACCTATGGCGTATCATCAAATAGTAAAAAAACTTATTCTTAACCTGAGTTCGGGATAAGAAATAGCAGAAAGTTTAATCCATCCAGTTTATTAAAAAAGTTGCAAAGATTATCAGAATTCACAGGCTTAAAGAATTTTCAAAATTAAAAAATCTTTTTCAATATTATGCGTTCATCCTGCTTAATTCGGATAATCCTGTCAATCCTGATTCTGACAATAAACTCGTCACAGCCGAAACAGTTTTCTTGTACCAAACTCAGTCTATTTTTAAAGTTATAACTATACTCTATTATCAAGCAACGCTTGACTGACAGACATTCCCAAATAGAGTTTTCGAACGAGAAGAATTGCTGTAAATCCAGATAGAGCGAGGCAGAATACGGCAATGAGAATTTCACCCCATATTCCGCTATGCTCCGTATCAATGAATTTCCAAACTAATCGCTTGCGGCTGATAAAACACTTCACCCGACTCCAAACGATAGCCCAAGAAAATCGCAAGTTTACCGTTCATCACAGGTAAGGCGGCATTCCACACTTGAAAGTCGTGTTGTGTGTCTAAAGTGATTTTACCCGCGCCTTGCAAATGTGCTAAATCTCCGTTCCAACTAACCAAGTCAAACTGGGGTGTGAGCATCAACAAACTGTAATTATCAGCCGCATTATTGGGTATAAATACCCCCACCAGAATTAAATCCACCGTTTTACCTTTGTGGGTTGATTCGGGATATAAGCGCAAAGACAAATTCAAAAACTCGTCAGCAGAAAAGCTCGATTTATTCAAGACTGCGCCCTGTGCATCACGGAAACTGGCTTGCAGATGAATATTGGGAATATTAATCAAATCAATCGTGAAGCTTTGCTCCAAAGTTTTCCCCGTGGTCACGTTGGTACTGCGCAGTTTCACACGGTGTTGAGTTTGCACTTCATATTGCAGTAAATCACCATTCGCCACCATCAACAAATCCTCACGCAGCGCGAAACGCCCCCCCGCATCTTCCAATAATTCATACTGATAGCTGTAGGGATGACGTTCACGGGTAAACAAGCGTCCCACCACTGCGCCATAATGACTGACTTCTAAAATATTGTGATTGGTGAGACCCATTTCCGTGGGCAAACTGTCGGCGGTTTGCACGTTAATGGTAAAGTTTTTCTCGGTGAAACTACCAAAAGAGTCGACACTACGCACTGTGAGCTGGTATTGCGGCGAAGTCTTCGCGTTCAACAAGAAACTGTTCGCAACTCGTAATTCATCACCCACAATTTTGAAGGGGGTAAATTGTTCTGCGCCGACCAAACCATAGACAAAATGATCACGTTTGTCGGCATCCACTGTGCTCAATTTCCCAATTAAACTGTCGTTCGCACTGTCTTCACTCACCACATTTGCGGATAAATTAAGGTCTGTTGGGGCATGATTTGCCTGCAATTCTAAACGCGCAATGTCGCCCCCCATTTCTTTGCCGCTGTCCAAGCGATAACTGAGACGCACATTAAACACGCCCGAAAGTCCCGTTAAATTGCCTTGGAATAAGGTCAAATCCATTTTTGCAGTTAATATCTGATTTTTCGCCAAGGTGACGGGAATGAGTCTCGGAGTTGTGCCTGCATTATTCCAAGTATAACTAACTAATAAAGTTGCAGATTGTCCCACATGGAGGCTGTCAGGTTGAATGTGCCCAGTCAGTTTGAAGTTTTCCGAGGCTTCCAAACTTAAGTTACTGGCAATCGTGCCGCTGTCGCTGACAATTTCACCCGTGAAAATGCTGTTCAGTGAGGACAACACAGTAATCGTTAAGCTTTTTTCGATGAATAAGCCGCCCGAGTCGGTGCTACGCACTTTAACCGTATAACTGGAACGACTGACCCCATCTAAAACCGCAGTGGTTAAAGTATGTAACTCGTTGCCATTTAAAATAAAAGTGCTGGCATTATCGATTAGCGTGTAGGTAAAACTATCACTCACATCTGCATCTTGGGTTTTCAATAAACCCACCAAGCCGCCGCCTGCCAAATTGTCACTAATCGAGCTGTTCGACAAAGTAATATCTGTAGGCGGATTATTCACCACAGGCTTGTTGTTGCTTTGACAGGTCAAGGGATAAGTCAGATTGGCTTGTGCAGGATCGTTGCTTGCCAAGTTTAACGTGGCAGTGAGCGCACCAAAGCTGGTCGCGGCGGGACGACATTGCACGATAAAAATTTGCTGTTGTAATAGCGCATCTGTGCTGTCCGCAATATTAATACTGCTTGGGGTGACGCTGAAATCTGAGGCATTTGCCCCACTGATGCTGGCGTTTATGGTAAGCACCGTGCTGCTTAAATTAATCACCGTGATGCTGCTGGTGCTGGGATTGCCAAAATCGGCAATGCCAAGATTCAAAGCCGAACCTGCGGCAGGAGTTGTGCTAAGTTTTGTGGCAGTGCTTAAGGTTTTTGCTGCCACTTCTGCACTGGGCGGGCTGGTTAATTGGCTACGCTGTCTTAAATGGGGTTGGGTTATCGTTTCCACCACAAAATAATATTGTGTATTTGCGGTTAAGCCCGTGACGATCAAATTAGTGACGGATTTACTGCTGGTCGTGGTGGGAAATACGGTGTAGGGGCCGCCCGCTGTGGTCGCATATTTCACCCGATAATGGCCATTATCAGTAATATAATTAATCGCTGTCCACGTCACTTGTACTTGTGTCGTAGATAAGGGCGTGACTTTGACATTAGTCGGCATCATGGTTTGTGTGACACGCCACGTCGCTTGCATCGCAGTGGTTGAACCTGCGGTTTCTCCAATAAGCTTGTTAAAATCCAGATTTAAAAAGCTTAAGCTCTTCAATGGGCTAAGGTCAGGGATGATGCCTTCCAACTGATTATTCTCTAAACGCAAAGTTTTTAAACTGCTGGGCACACCGACAATTGCACCACTCAGTAAATTTCCACCCAGATCGAGGTCTAGTAATTTGCCAAAACTTGAGAAATCAGGGAGCACACCCAAAAGTTGATTGTCGGATAAGTTCAGTGCAGTCAACGAATTCGCCAAGGCGGTCAAACTTGGCAAAGGTCCGATTAAATTTTGTTGGCTACGACTCAAGGAAATGACTTGTCCTGCAACACAGCCAACCCCCGCCCAAGAACAAGGCTGGGCACTTAACCATTGATTGCTGACTTTATCTGTCCAATTTGCGCCATTCGTTGCATTGTACAAATTCAAAAGGGCACTACATTGGGCGACAGGAATTTGCTTTTGGGTGTCGCAAACCGTTGTGCCCGCTGCGGTGCACGTCAAGTTATAACTCACGGCAACTTGTGCAGGATCATTGGTGTTTAAATTTAAAGTTGCAGTGCGTGTTCCCAATGCACTGGGTTTACAACTGACGGTGATATTTTGTGCAGGCGTGCCATTCACAATGCTTAAAGGCAAACCTGTCACACTGAAATCTGTTGCGTTAGTTCCACCCAAACTATTTAAACTGATGTTTAAAGCAGCATTGCCTGTATTGGTAATGCTGATAGTTTGAGTTGCGCCTGTGGTGGTGGAAACATTGCCAAAACTTAAGCCGACACTGGGCAAGGGCGTTGAATTAAATACGGGATTTGTAGGAGTCGCTGTAACGCCAGTACAAGACAGCGGATAAATGACACTGGGCTTTGCAGGATCGTTGGTGCTCAGGGTTAAAGTTGCGCTACGTGTGCCTGCGGCTGTTGGTGTACAAGTTACGCCTATGCCACGGGCTGCACCGCCATCAACAATACTCAGGGGTAAACCGCTCACGCTAAAATCGCTCGCATTTGCACCTGACAATGAAGCTAAATTCACGTTCAGTGCTAACGAACCCGTTTCTGAAACGGTGATATTTTGAGCCGCACTGCTACCCAGATTCACATTGCCAAAATTAAGGGCGGTGCTTGGCGTAGGGATTGAGGAAAAACCAGCACCTGCGGAGGTATTGCATTGCAAGTTATAAATTTTCTGATTATTGCCTGTGGGTAAGAGCGAAGCATTTGTTTCCAGCGTTAAAGTGGCAGTCCGTGTGCCAGTCGCACTGGGCGTACATTGCAGGGTGATGGTTTTTGAGCTGCTTTGTGTCACATGCAGTGGAAAACTTTCTAATACAGTAAATTCTGCTGCATTTGTTCCCGTTAATGCCGTTGCGAGACTGCCGCCTGCCAGTTTTACCCATAAATCCGCATTGCCGCCTTCACTGATGCTAATACTTGTGGTAATGGGCGTGCTTACGGCGGTTGTGCCGAGATTAATTGTGCCTGTGGCAGGGCTGGAACTGTAAGTGGGGTCGGGACAGCCTGTGGGAGCCGTGGTTAAAAAAGTGCCTTGGTTCACATTGGAGATACTTTCACCATGCCCCGTTAATGCGCCCCCTGAAGCCCCGTCACTTGAACCCCACCACACGCCGTTCATATTTTGCACAGAATTTGTGGGATCGTTATATACGTCATCGACAGCATTAAAATTCTGCACAACGCAGTTATTTGTGCCTGTGCTGGTGCTTGCACCGATGTATTGATAGAGCGCAGAGGCTGTGCTGGCAATGTTGTATAGCAGTTTGCTACTGGCTAAATTTAAAAAGCCTGCATTTTTTAACCCGCCCCCATTATGGTTGGCATTGTTATATGAAAGCGTCGCGCCGTTTAAATTCAATGTGCCTGCATTATAAACACCTGCGCCATCATAAGCGGCAATGTTATGTGATATGGTGCTGTTTGTGACTGTCACCGTCGCTTCATTGTAAATCCCCGCCCCATTGCCATTTATACCTGAACCATCGCCTGTGGTGACGTTGTAACTCACGCTGCTATTATTTTGTACTGTCAACGCGCCCGCGCCGTTATAAATCCCTGCCCCATTCATGGCTCGGTT
>JBDLSS010000342.1:0-5440 GCA_039799345.1 Pseudomonadota bacterium | reverse complement strand
GCAAAGTGTATGTAACCTATTGCTCTTAAAGTAAATAACCGTTAATGATTTAGCCATCCCCTTTAGGGGATTTAGGGACGCAGTTAAAGGGGATAAAAAATACTTTGGGACTCTCCTCCGTCCCGAATGAAGTTCAAACCCGACTCGGGCCCAATTTGCCTTTAATTCGCATTGATGCGGTACTGATTGGACAGGAGCGGTGCAATCTCTTGGAAAATGCCACCAAAATCGCCCGCCCTCTGGTGTTTCACCGTCAATTGCGCTTAAAATTATGTTTTAAATTGCATGTATCCCCTCACTTTTACTCAGTTTTGGTAACAATTCCCATGCTCAGCATTTACAACACCCTGACCAAGCAAAAACAAGAATTTAAACCTATAGAAGCTAACCATGTACGTTTATACGTCTGTGGGATGACGGTCTATGATTACTGTCATGTCGGACATGCGCGGGTGATGGTGGTGTTTGACATGGTGACGCGCTATTTACGTGAACTGGGTTATAAAGTCACTTATGTGCGCAATATCACGGATATTGATGACAAAATTATCAAACGGGCTGCCGAAAATGGCGAAACCATGCACGAATTGACCGCCCGTTTTATCCAAGCGATGTATGAAGATGCAGACGCACTTGGGGTGTTACGCCCTGATATTGAACCGCGCGCCACCGAATCCATCGACGGCATTATTCGCATGGTGCAAACCTTGATTGATAAGGGAGTCGCCTACGCTGCTAGCAATGGGGACGTGTATTATTCCGTCAGTAATTTCGTGAGTTATGGCAAATTATCAGGCAAACAATTGGAAGATTTACGCGCAGGCGAGCGGGTAGAAATCGACGAAGCCAAACAAGACCCGCTGGATTTCGTGTTATGGAAAGCCGCCAAACCCAATGAACCCAGTTGGGAATCGCCTTGGGGACCAGGTCGCCCCGGCTGGCATATTGAATGCTCGGCCATGTCAACCGCTTGTTTAGGTAATCATTTTGATATTCATGGCGGCGGCATGGATTTACAATTTCCCCACCATGAAAATGAAATTGCCCAATCTGAAGCTGCCACAGGCGAACATTTTGTAAATTATTGGATGCACAATGGTTTTGTGCGCGTCAATGAAGAAAAAATGTCTAAATCTTTGGGTAATTTCTTCACCTTGCGCGATGTGTTGGCAGAATATAATCCTGAAGTGATTCGTTATTTTATTTTGGCAAGCCAATATCGCAGCGCGTTGAATTATTCAGACCAGCAATTAGAGGCTTCTAAACAGGCATTAGAGCGTTTTTACACCGCCTTACGTGGTTTGGATTGCAGCCAAACCTTGCCCGCAGACAATAATTACAGAGCGCGTTTTCATGCCGCGATGCAAGATGATTTCAATACGCCAGAAGCCTTTGCGGTGTTATTTGAATTAGTGCGTGAAATTAATACCTTGCGCAATAGCAATGCTGCACAAGCTGCGTTGTTGGCAGGCGAATTGAAGAGTTTAGGCGGTATTTTAGGCGTGTTACAAACTGAGCCAGAAACTTATTTGCGCGGCGCGGTCACGGGTTTGGAAGATGCCACGATTGAACAATGGATTACCGATCGTAATCTTGCTCGTAAGAATAAGGATTGGAAAGAAGCGGATAGATTGCGGGATTTGTTCAAAGAACACGGCATTGTGTTGGAAGATAGTGCGGGTGTGACGACGTGGCGGCGTGGGTAAACGTTTAGTTTTTGGGGTAGGGATGCAAGAATTCTCTACCCTATCAAATTGAGTTTACATTGTTTTTTTAAATGCAAGATTTATACTCTTTACTAAAATAACCTGAGTTCGAGATAAGAAATCTTTGTAGTAGGGTGGAATAGCGTAGCGTATTCCACCCTGAAGCGTGATACTTGTCTCGTTCCAACGCTCCAGCGTTGGAATGACTACATCGTCGCTCCAGCGGCGAGGATTTTACAGGCTTCTACCGTACAATGACGGTCTTATCGATTTAACTGCGTCATACCTAGAGTTATCACGTTTCTGGGTGGAATACGCTACGCTATTCCACCCTACGACTGCTAAATTTTCTACTCTTCCTTATCCCGAACTCAGGTTAAAATAAGCTCTTATTTTTAGAATCAATAAACCAGATGAGCCATTATTATGAATTTATTACTGCGTATTTCTGCAAGTTCATTGGCAAGAGCGCGAAAGAAATCTGAAAAAGAAGTTAATTCTAATCAGTCAAATATACCTACGCCTGATGCTGTGTCCCAATGGGGAGTAAAAGCACAGCAGGATTTAGCCAACTATGAGAAAACGGGTAAATTGCCAGAGGGTATGTTTACATTTGACTGATGGGTACTCATTCCGTTGTAAAAATATCCCGTCATCTCAAAGAATTTGCTGAATATGAAAAGCTTGCCGAAGCTTTCAGGCAATATAAAGTTGAAGGCAAGACCCCCAGTTTTTTAGGGCGCGATGCCGCTTATAACTATCTCGATACGCCACCCTTAATAAAACAATTTTTGTGGCATATTCATATCTGTATCCCACTTCATCAACATCCACTTTTGTGGAAAAGAATTGCTGATATTTTTAGGCGCACCAATCACAAAAATGCGCCTGAACGGGATTATGCGTTAATTTATTGCTACGATGAGTTACAAGATATTTATTACTTGCTAACGATCATCGGACCCGATGCACACAATATGAAAAGATGGCAATCGTATTTGAGAGATGTGGCTCTTCAAGCGGAGCAACTGCTAACTCGTTCAGCTATGCCCCGCGATTAATTAAATATCCAACCCCAACAAACTCGCTACATTCGGCGGCGCACACACCCCACGTTCCGTCACTAAAGCATCAATCAATGCTGCGGGAGTCACATCAAACACAGGATTCCACGCCTGCGCCCCGTGTGCTGCAATCGCTTGCCCGCCTAAATTTAACACTTCCTCCGCGCCACGCTCTTCAATTTCAATCGCATCGCCCGTCGCAAGCTGCATATCAATCGTAGAAGTTGGGGCAACCACCATAAATTTAACCCCATGTTGACGCGCCAAAACCGCCAAACTATACGTACCGATTTTATTTGCAGTGTCGCCATTGGCAGTAATCCGATCCGCGCCCACAATCACCCAATCGACTTTTCCTTGCCGCATCAACGCTGCCGCCGCACAATCCGCTAATAAAGTCACAGGGATTTGATCTTGCACCAATTCCCACGCTGTCAAACGCGCGCCTTGCAACCACGGACGAGTTTCATCGGCATACACTTGGCGAATTTTCCCCACTTCATAACCGCGCCGAATCACCCCCAACGCCGTGCCATAGCCGCCCGTCGCCAGCGAACCCGTGTTGCAATGGGTTAAAACCCGACAATTTTCAGGCAATAACGCCGCGCCCAATTCGCCCATTTTATGATTTGCTGCAATATCTGCCTGATGAATTGCTCGCGCCACCGCTAATAAATGTGGCACAGGATCATCATGAATTTCCGCGAATTGTGCCTGCATTTGCGCCAGTGCCCAGTGCAAATTCACTGCCGTCGGGCGCGCGTTGGCAAGTAGTTGTAAATCTGTTTGAATTAAAGTTTTCCAATGCACAGGATTTTGCTGATATGCCGCATGAGCCGCCAACACCACGCCATACGCTGCCGTAATCCCAATGGCAGGCGCACCGCGTACCACCATTTCTTTAATCGCTAAGGCAACTGCAGCGGCGGTGTTTAAATTAATCACTTGATATTCAGCAGGTAATTTGCGCTGGTCAATTAAACACAGTTGATTATCCTGCCAACGCACAGCGCGTAAAGTATCGTGGTGCATAGAAAGTTCTCATCGGAAATTGGGGAGAGCTAAAAACTAAACTCCCCTCGCAAGCAAGGGGAGTAGGGAAATATTTAAGCTAAACAAAGGCTAATTAAGGCGTTTGCCAGGCACTGAGTTCACCGTTCTCAGCTTGCACTAATAAAATATTATTCGAGACCACCAAGGGACTGAGTAATTTATCGGCAATTTTGACGCGGTTAGTAAAATCACCCGTCTGACGGTTTAACCAGTGCACATAGCCTTCTTTATCGGCAACCACTAAATACTTTTCGGTCAAGGCAGGCGCAGTGACTGCACGGTATTGCAATTTAACTTGTTTCCACAGCGATGAACCCGTTTGACGATCCAAAGCCCACACATAACTTTGCGCATCGCTCACATAAACGGCTTCATTATCCACGGCTAAACCTGCAAATGAGGACATATCTTTACCCCAACGCGGCTTGCCTGAACGAATATCCACCGCCACCATTTTGCCTTGAAAACCCACAATATAAACCGAGTCTTCAAAAATGACGGGATCGGCATCGATGTCAACCATGCGTTCTAATTCAGAACGTCCTTTAGGAATCGCGGTGCGAATATCCCAACCTTGTTTACCCGTGCTGGCTTGAAAATCGGCAACCGTGCCATTGTCAAAGGCAGCAACCACAACATCACTGACCGTTGCAGGTGCACTCGTACCCCGTAAACTCAGGGCTGGGACAGGACGCTCTACCGACCATAACTTTTTGCCATTGCCTGCATCCAACCCCCACAGTTTACCGTCACCTGTACGCACTAACACCAAACCGCGATTAATCCGAGGTAAGGCTAAAATTTCACTGGTCAGAGCGACTCGCCATTTTTCCGCCCCATCTTTTGCCGCAAGTGCCACTAAAACGCCTGTGCTTGTGCCGACGATCACCAAGTTTTCACCCACGCTAACCCCTGCGGAAATGGGCAAGGTTAAATTTTGTTCCCAGATTTTTTCCCCGTTATTCAGTTTCAGGGCGTGAACTTGTCCTTTCACTGAGACGGCGTAAACCCGTTTTTCATCAACCGCAGGCTGCAATTTCACATATAACTTATCATTGCTTGCGCCGACGTTCAGTGACCACAATTTTTCCACCGTGCTGCTGGGATTGAATTCAACCAGCGGCGCGGGGGGATCATTGTTATCCGTCCCCCGAAACCAGCTTGCACAGCCTTGCAGCGTACACAACAGGAGGATGCAGCAAATGCGCGTGAAGTTCATCATAAAAGACTAATTGGCAACAGTGCTGGGATTTGCGACCACATCGCCCACTTTGGGTAATTCTATCGCAGCAGATTTAGCGGGAGTGCTCGGAGTCGCCACTGCTTCAGTCACAGTGGGAGGACGTGCTTTCGTCGATCCATTATTCGAACCTAGCTCATCGAGTTTCAATTGCAGTAAGCTCTGTACACCATTGGCAATATCTTTGCTGGCAAGGGCTTCGGTGTAAGCAGCACGAGCGGCATCAAGTTTGCCTTGTAACATTGCAATATCGCCACGTAATTCAGCATATTCGCCTTTGAAAGTCCCTTGGTCACTATAAGTTGCCGATTTGGAAGCCTTATCAAATTGCTGTTGTGCAATCGTAATCCGCGTTAAACGTAAACGGGCGGCATGAG
>JBDLSS010000341.1:0-5005 GCA_039799345.1 Pseudomonadota bacterium | reverse complement strand
TTTCTCCTCATTGTAACATACTGTATGCTCCTCAATGACCTGTATTAATAGAATTGGGTCCTGTTTGATTTTTTGGAAATCTGATCTCGATTGAATTTTATTTTTTAGTACTTTGCTGCATTTTTCGAACAGCAATGCATATGCACTATCCAGATTGAACAAATATTTGTTTTTTCTCTCCACGAAGGCTTTGATCTCAGCCTCATATAACATTAAATATCCCTTATTTGCACTTGCCTCCTTTGGATCAGCCTCATTGTATTTTGGATTCAACTTAGGCATCCATTTATCGAATTCTGGTTCTGATTTGGATTCCAATGCATCCGCAATGTCTTTACCATTTACGAATGTTTGACGGATGTGCGAAATCCAATGCTTCTTTACTGCGGTGAATTCAGTCGCCATTTTCGATGAGCCAATGTGGAATATTTTTTCATTGTTGGATTGCTTTAATTCCTTTTTCATAATTGTGTTGAACTTAAGTCTCAAATCAAATAACGTCTCGTAAATATAATTTATTTAAACGAGGTACTGAGTAAGTCAATTATGAAAAAGTGATTGGTGCTATGACATTTGTCTCGTCTCATATTTCTTCCAACACACTCCTGTCTGCCCGCGACTTCATAGCTGCGTGCAATGCCACATCATTAATTGGGCAAATTGGGGTAAATTCATAATCGTGTTTCGCAGATCATTAAATTTCTTTCCATGTAAAGGTTTTGTCAAATAGTCAGCAACCATGTTGTCGGTAGGGCAGAATACCACGTTGATATCCTTTTTCTTAACCTGATCAACTATGTAGAACAATCGTATATTGAGATGTCTTGATCTCTTTCCTGTACTTGACTTTCCGTTTATCTCCATTTTTATGGCGCTTTGATTGTCTTGATGTAAAATGTTGTCCTTCACACCATATCCTTGAGCCTCCAAAAATCTTCTTGTCCAGATCATTGGTCCCACCATATCATCAACCGCTACAATTTCCGCTTCAGTGGAGCTCCTGGTATTGAGTTTTTGTTTCCGACTGACCGATGTAACAGCTCCTTGACCCAGTGTTAGAACTCCTCCTGTATGGCTACGCAAATCCGGGTGAACTGCGAACGCTGCATCAACATGCCATTGCAATACCTTTGATTTATCGGATCTCAAGGTCAATCGATCATCGCATGTTTGACATAGATACCTCATCATTCGGGAGAGCTTTTGCCAATCTTCCTGCGTCGGTTTTTGCACTCTCGTCGTGAAGAAAGCAACTGCAGGTGCAATATCTGGTCTGCCTCTCTTACACAAAAACAATGCTTGTGCTGCAATTGTGTGAAATAGATTTTTTTTCTCTTTATCCAGTGCTGGACTTTCTTGATTTATAGTAAATAAGTTTTCACTCCAGGGCGACTTAACTGTTCTCCCCGATAAATCGTCGGGAAATGTTTCAACCATCGACTTTACATATTTCGTCATGTCTATTGATACTTGACCTTCTTTTTTGAAATCCAATGTCATCCCTAAATAGTCGTGCGTTTTACCCCTGGTCACCTTCACCTTTACTATTTTTCCAAATTCTTTGTTTAAACATTTGACGAAGTTGTCGTTAACTCTTGGATCCACATGTGACGCCTTCAAGTCATCTACATGCCATATAATGGTATGTTGATTTCCATTAATCATTTTGTTAGCAACGCAAATATCATAGGGATTAATCTTGTACCCTTTTTCAACCAGCCACGATGATAGCTTTTTGTAGAATAACATCGCTGATTCCAGTAAACCGTAAATTGCCTTTTTTAACTGCACGTATAATGTCTTTTTGCTATCTTCGTTAACAATAAACTCAACATATTTGGCGTCTAAATCGCATAATATGTCGACCAATACACCACGAATTTTCATGACCACTTTAGTGTCTTTGTCTTCAATATCCGTTTGAATAAAAGCATTTGGAATATCACATGTCATAATATCTCTATTTTCTTCTGCATCTATAACAGAAGTTAATAACACTGCTTCAGTAGTTACCGTTGGGCTCGATGCCTCCTCATGTGATACATAATTTCTTTGAACACTGCCGTTGGCGCAATGTCTGGCTTTAATCCGTCCATCCCGTTTTTCCGTAATGAAGATCAGCGACTCCACTGCTCTTTGTTTTTCTTTTATTGATAATTGGTCTCGATGAATTGGTTGAAAGCATCCTCTGACGTGCATCTGTTTCATTTCGTCGACTGCTGCCTGTCTTCCTTTTTTACCAAACTGTTTGATACCCGCTCCGAGACTATAAGTCATCATAAACTGGGCTATCCATTTGGCTTCGCTTATACCTTCGTATACCAATTCATACGCGTTATCTGTTGCTTGATGCATTTGGGCAACATATCGGCTGGGCGTCTTTATGCTTCTGCCGTATCGGGTACTACGAGTCTCAGGTTCAATAGCATTATCATCATTTTCTTCGCTATTAGGATGAGTTTTAGATTCAATAGCATCTACATCTTTTGGAATTGCATTATCATTTGCATTATGAATTGCATTATCATTTTCATTTTCGTTATGAATTGCATTATCATTTCCATTTTCGTTATGAATTGCATTATCATTTTCACTTTCATTATCATTGTCAATACTCAAAAAGGTTTCGTCCTCGCTAAAAAAGTTTTCATCTTCATTTTCATCAACTTCGTCATCGTTATCATTATCTTCATCATCGTTATCATTATCCCTCGAGTTTCTCGAGTTTTCATCATTATCTTCATCATCGTTATCATTATCATTACCACTCACTCCTGCAAGGGCTATTGTAGGCTCATCTACAAAATCCCTTGAAAAATCAACATTACTGGCATCATTTTCATTTTTACTGGCATCATCATCCACTCCTGCAAGCGGGCGCGACGTCGAATGTTGCGAAACCGCTTTGATCACTTCCTCTGTCATCGGAATTAGCGTCACTTTGCGTCTTGTAATGATATGCCAGGTGTTCAATGTCAATAGTTCGTGTCCGCCTTGAAAGTTGGATAATGGACGTAAATACAAACACGAAATAGTACGCTCCTTGTTGGAATTCTTTGGCGAAGGTTCATCGTGGGCTTGGACATACGAAAACATGGGTATTTTGCAACTTTTCTCATAATCAAGCGGAATAGCGTGTAATATTTCTCTTGGACTGTAATATTGTGAAATTCCGTCTGTTGCTGGAAAGTAATTGAGCTTCCGAGTTGATTCCATAACGATGTACTTCCACATAACCGTTGATAGCTTTTTGAAAGGTAAGTCGTGATAAGTCGCTCTTACTCGCTCTTTGATGACACGAATACTGCGTTCAATCTCAGGTACGTGTTCATGTGCGCTGCAAATATTTAATATAATATTCATATTGGATAAGAAATGTTTTAATGGCTTAAATTCATTGTCTCCAAATATTCTTTTAACATTGAAGCCAGCATTTTGATAAATTTCCAATATGTGATCGAGCTTAATCTTTATTTCTTCGATTGAATGATTTTTTATAAATTCTGCAGTTCTATATTTGATATTCCTGGAAATTGTAGTGAAAAATGACAATCCGTTGATAACCATGATATCTATGCATAAATCCACAGAACGTTGTGCATCTTTTAATTCGTCAGGAATGGCGATTGTGTCGGAAATCACAGGCTTTGGTTTGGTCCGGGTTGTTTTACCTTTTAAGGCCCCCACGTCCCTTCCGTAAATTTTTTCGGCTAATTCAATATCTTCAATTGTTATAGGACAATTTTTAACAGAATTCATCTTTATCATGTTCCTGATATCAGCCGCGCTTGGATATCCCAAAGAGTGTATAAAGTTTTTTGCTTCTTTGGCCCTGGCGATTTGCCGTGTAGTATAAAAGGATTCATTTTTCTTGACTGTTTCCACCAAACACGTCTCGTCATTGATTTCATCCTCCGAGTCTGGTTCGTTTAAACAAGTTAATTTTTTTGCATATAAATTATTCTCGTTTCGTACAAATTTCACAATTCTGTCCGGTGTATGGACTTTAAGTGCATTTTCTTCCTTAGAATTGAACGTTACGGGAAACTTTTCGGACATTCTGGCTAGACTGAGCACATTTGTAATTGCATCGCTTGAAAAATATACTTGTCCATACCCTGGAAGATCAGCTGTTTGATTCACTTCCATCGTGCCAGCATTTGTATTTAATATAATCGGTGTTTCCGCTTCCCGAATATTCACTACAAACTTGGAATTACACATCAGATCAATTGACGATTGGCTGTCGAGTAATAAATAATTTTTCATGTGACATTCTGGTGATTGCGACAATGTTACTGGGAATTGCGCCAATGCCCATGAGCTTGTTTTACCTTTATCTGTACCACTTTTCTTGGTTTGTATTTTGTTTATCGCCCATTCCTCTTTCGGTTTTTTATTATACCGACAACGAGGTGACTTGTGACCCTTACGGCCACAGCAAAAACATGTATCATTTTCCAATTGAGCGAATGACAGCTCGGGCGAATCCGCCGAAGAATCTTTGGTAATATTTTTTTGCGTTTTTTCCAACTTATCATTTACTTTGTGGTTGGAGAGTGCGTTAATCATATCAACACATGTTTTTGGATATTGGTTGTTGCTTAGACTGTACTGGTTCTCCAAACCATTTTTTAATGCGCTGTACTTCGACTTATCAGCATTTTCTAATATAATCACTGCTAATAAATTTTCAAAAGCCTCTTCTGCTGAGATATGAACCTTATTCATGTACCGGGGCATAACAATTGGTCCACCGAGTTGCGATACCAGAACATCTATTGCGGATTTAATTCTGGATGTGTAATCAATCAAGGATTCATTTTCTTTTTGACGAGTTGTCACCAAATTCTTTAATGCTTCGAATAAAATGCAAAGTGGATATTTCTCCTCATTGTAACATACTGTATGCTCCTCAATGACCTGTATTAATAGAATTGGGTCCTGTTTGATTTTTTGGAAATCTGATCTCGATTGAATTTTATTTTTTAGTACTTTGCTGCAT
>JBDLSS010000340.1:0-18144 GCA_039799345.1 Pseudomonadota bacterium | reverse complement strand
TATGAAGAATCGCGGCGGTTGCGCAAGCATTTAGGCAGCAATCCTTTGGGCTTTTTAGACGGCGTGGCGCGGGCAATGCAGGTGGTTTTGCAACGTGAACAAGCGCGTTTAGACGAAGGTTTAGCCACGCTTGCCACCGTCGGTTCAGTGAGTCCGTACATTGGTTTGTTTGGCACGGTGTGGGGCATTATGAATTCATTTCATGCCTTGGGCGGGGTGCAACAAGTGACTTTAGCGATGGTCGCGCCGGGAATTTCTGAGGCATTAATTGCCACGGCAATGGGCTTGTTTACCGCGATTCCTGCGGTGGTGGCGTACAATCTTTACACCGATAGCCTCGACCGTTTAATGGGGCGTTATGAAAATTTAAGTGATGAATTTTTAGGGATTTTACAACGTCAAGCGATTGTGCCCGCGCCTGCGGTAAATCCTAATCCTTCGATCGTTCCTGCTTTAAATACTGCCTTATGAGAAATTCATCCGCGCGCGTGCGCCGCCGTAAACAGCGCATCGCAGAAATGAATGTCGTGCCCTATATCGACGTGATGCTGGTGTTATTGATTATTTTCATGACCACTTCGACCTTTATTTCTGAAGAAAAAAAGTTAGAACTGCCGTTTTCCAGTACAGGCAAAAGTCTTTCTGATAATCCCAGTGTCGACATTGACGAGCAGGGAAATTATGCCCTGAAAGAATCGCGTAAAGCTAAAGAAAAGCCTGTCGCCTCTTTTGAACAAATGTTGCCTACGCTGAAAGCTTTAAAAAACAAGTCAAAAAATCCTCAAGAATTCCGTGTGTTATTGAATGCCAGCCCTAAAATTGCTTACGGCAAAGTTTGGGAATTGAAAGAGCAATTCAAAAACGAAGGTTTAGATGTCAGCTTAGTCACTAAGAAAAAATAATATGCTAGATCGTGTGATGGGTTTTATTTTTGCCTTATTGCTGCATTTAATTTTGCTGGCAGGCTTGTGGTTTGCACAGTGGCAACAGTCTGAAATCCCAATCGAAAGTAAGGCGGCTTTGGGTGAAAATGAAAAGCTGGAAGAATTGGAAACGGTTGATGAAAGCGTCATTCAAGCGGAAGAACAACGCCTTGCCTTAGAAGAACGCCAAAAGCAAGAAGCCGAATTGAAGCATGAACGTGAAGTTCGTGAAAAAGAAGAAAAAGCGCAAAAAGAAGCTTTAGAATTGGTGGAGTTGCGCAAAAAACAAGAACTCGAAAAGCAGGCGCGTGAGCAACACTTAGAAGAATTAAAACACCGTCAACAGCAAGAACACGAAGCCCTTGCCCAATTAAAACAACAAAAAGAACGTGAAGCCCTTGAATTAGAACAGCAACGCATCGCTCGCCGTGAAGAAGAAGCGCGTCATCAACAAGAAAAAAATCGCGAACGCCAGCAAGAATTAGAGCATCAAGCCCAAAAATTAAAGCAAGGTCAAGATGAAGCGCAACGCGAAAAAGAAAGATTAGCCCAGCAACAAGCGGATACTGAACACAAACAGCGCGAACTTGAAAAACATCAGGCGCAAGAAGCCAAAAGACAAGCTCAACGTGATGAAGCTCAGCAGAAAGCTGAGGCAGAGCGTAAGGCGCGTGATTTAGTACGTCAACAAGCCTTAGACGAAAAACGTGCCGAGAAAAAGCTTGAAGATAAAGCTCGTAAAGAACAGGCACAACGCGACAAATCGGCTGAGAAAAAATTAAAAGCAGAAGAAGAGGCAGAACGTAAACGCTTGTTAGCAGAAGAATCTGAAACTTTAGTACCTGCCACCACCAAAGTCGGGCGACCCGATGGCGATCCCGAGGGGCAAGGCACGCATAATTCACGCGGCGATAATTCCCGTAGAGCGCAAGTTATCAGCGGCATTCAGCAAAAAGTGCGCGGCGTTTGGGTGCGTCCTTCAGGTTTGCCCAAAGAAATTAGTTGCAGCTATCGCATTCAACTGATGCCAGACGGCACAGTGATTCGTGTAGAATTGGTTAAAAGTAGTGGTTATGAGCTGTTTGATAAATCTGCCGAAAAAGCGATTTTTGCCGCCAGCCCCTTACCGATTCCTGCGGATATGTATGATGAATTTCGTTCATTTACTACCCGCTTAACGCCTCCTTCCCATTAAACCCCAGTAAAAGACGATGCGTAACTTAATTCTAATTCTACTCAGTTGTTTAGTTTTACTGCCCACCGCCCACGCTGAACTGACGTTTGACATTGTCGGCGGGCGCGAAGAAGGCGCGCAACCGATTGCGATTGTGCCCTTTGCCAATGTTCAAGGCGTTGTTCCGAATGAAGATATTGCGGCAATTATCAGCAATGATTTATACCGCACGGGACGTTTTAGCCCTGTTGCGCCCAGCGCGTTAATTGCCCGCCCTTATGAAATGAATCAAGTGCAGTTTCCGATGTGGCAAAGCGCAGCAATTCCGCATTTAGTCATTGGGCGCATGATGGGCACGCCTACGAATTACACGATTGAATTTCAACTGCTGGATGTATTTAAAAATTCGCAAATTATCGGTTTGAGTTATAACGCTAAAATCAGCAATTTGCGCTATGTCGCCCACCAAATTTCCAACGCCATTTACCAAGCCTTGACGGGTGAAAAAGGCGTATTTCATACCCGCATTTCTTACGTGACCCGTAGCCGTGGCGGACTTTATACCTTGTATGTTGCGGATGCCGACGGTGCAAATGCGCATGTCATGTTGCAATCCAAAGAACCGATTTTATCGCCTACATGGTCGCCCGACGGTCAACGAATTGCCTACGTTTCCTATGAAAACAAACGGGTGGCGATTTATATTCAAGATGTGGTTTCAGCCAGCCGTGAAAAAATTGCCGATTACAAAGGCGCAAACAGCTCGCCCGCCTTTTCTCCCGATGGCTCACGTTTAGCGATGAGCCTGTCAAAAGATGGCAACCCTGAAATTTACGTGTTGAATTTGAGCACCCACAGTTTAGTGCGCGTCACCAACCATCCCGCGATTGATACAGAACCTTCATGGTCGCCCGACGGACAATCTTTAGTATTCACTTCAGACCGCACGGGTAGCCCACAACTTTATCGCATTTCAATTTATGGTGGCTCGCCACAACGCCTGACCTTTGAAGGCAATTACAACGCCAGCGGCAAATTTTCCCCCGACGGCTCAAAAATTGTATTTTTACATGGGGGCGGCGGTTATCGGATTGGGGTGTTAAGCGTGGAGTCTGGACAGGTCACTTTATTGAGCCAAACCACCTTGGATGAATCGCCCAGTTTCGCGCCCAATGGCAGCATGGTGATTTATGGCGCGGGCAGTGAATTGGCGGTGGTTTCCATTGATGGAAAGGTGAGACAGCGGATTATGGCGGCAGGCGAGGAAGTTCGTGAACCTGTGTGGTCTCCAAATTAAAGTAGCTTACATTCACTATAGCGGAATACGGGAAATTTGAAGTTTCATTGCGTTCCCCAACATGTTTTTTCGTGTCGATACCTATGGAATTTTTGGTAGTGCTAAAGAAGTAGCATAAGGTACGGCATTTTGAGGGACGTGATTGTCTATGAGGGGTAGAATATCTTCTATTTGAGAACTGTCTATAAACTACAAATGCCGTGAATGTGGTCGCCGTTTTGTAGAGCATCCTACCAAAAAATATATAAACCAAAAGTTTTTGAACCGAGATGCAATTAATCAGTTCGTTGCGGAAAAGGAGACGGCGGATGATGTATTATTTGTGAAAAACGGTTTGATTACGGACACCAGCATTGCAAATGTGGCTTTTTTTAATGGAACTCAGTGGGTAACACCACGTATTCCTTTGTTGGTAGGTACAACGCGAGCACGTTTGCTGCAATCAGGGAAATTGCATTTAATGGATATTACACCCACAATGTTGCCTAGTTTTGAAAAAATGGCGTTGTGTAATGCAATTTTGGGGTTTTGTGTTTTGGAATTATTTGGGATTCATAACTGGGTCATGCTAAAAAATAGTGATATTAAATATTCCAGAAAGAATTAACACACTGAGCTTGAGCACGTCCTAAAATGGCAGTCACTGGGCTAACTTCCTCAAAGACTTTCTAGCATATTCAGACTAAAATCGTGAATAGATATTTCTAAGCAGTATTTGGGAATGAGAAATAATTCATTTTTGGCGGGGCTACGATGAGTTTATTATTATTATTAGGGGTATTACTGTCAGGAGGAGTATCACTGGCAGGAGCATCTAAACTGTACCCAGTGCTATTTTTGATACCATTAAAGGATATTCTATTTTTCGTAGTTATGCTCATAACAACGATGCTTACAATTTATGTGTCGTTTGTGCTCATTCGTTTAATATTTGAGCGTGCAGTAAATTTCATCTATTCGCGAAAAATTTATAAACTAGCTTATTGGCTATATTATTACTCAAAATATCCTATTTTTTCTGAAAGAGATATAGATAGTTGCTATAAATTAGCAAATATTTGTCAATTCTTAGGTAAAATAGAAGAGTCAGAAAAGTACTATACAAAAACTCTCGAACTCATTACTAATAAATATAATTTAATTAGTAATATTAATCTGCTATCAATTGAAAGTATTAAAGGATTTGAAGATATTGATAGTGTGCTTGAGTATCTAAAAGTTAGAGAGGCAGAAGAACTAGCAACCTTAGAAAAAGAACTTAAGGCATCACAAAACCGTGAAGCAGAACAACGCGCCGACTTAGAACACGCCAAAAAATTAGAATACTTAAACTATATGGCTGGCGGTGTCGCTCACAACATCAATAATCCTGTTGGTATTCTTCGTTTAGCTGCACAACGAGGATTACGTGAACTTGAAAAAGAATTATATCCTAAAAAAGCCCAAGAAATTTTCCAACGTATTCTGACACAAGCCGATCGCTTACATAATATCATTCAAAATTTCCGAGATTATGCTAAAGGCGACCGTGAAAAACGCGAAACGGTTGCACTCAATGCTGTTGTTGAACAAGTACAAGACTACTTTTCAAACCAGCTTGCGGCACATCAGATTGAATTAATCACCGAACTTGCCGCTGAAAATCCCCATATTGAAGCCAATCATTTTGTATTACAAGAAGTGCTCATCAATCTGCTCAGTAATGCCCGCGATGCCTTAGAAAACCAGCCCAACGCACAAATTATTATTACCACTTGGCAACAAACAGAAAAGGTTGGAATCAACGTTGCAGATAATGGTGCAGGCATTCCACTCGAACAACAAAAAAGCCTATTTTCTCCGTTTCACACCACCAAAGCCCACGGCACAGGTTTAGGTTTAAACTTTGCACAAAAAGCAGTCCATGAACTGCACGGCACAATCCGCTATCAAGAGAATTCACCACAAGGTGCATGTTTCGTGATTGAGTTTCTGCAAAACACAAGCGATAACATCCCTATTTCTTAAAAAACCATAAGAGCATAGCCCATGAGTTTACGTCCCTACCATGTATTAATCGTCGATGACGAAGAAGGCATGCGCGAAGAATTGCGCGAATTATTGACCGACGAAGGTTTAGTAGTCGAGTTGGCAAACGATGGCATCGAAGGTTTAGAAAAATTACGCAACAGTCATTTTGATGTTGCAGTCGTGGATTTACGAATGCCCCGTATGACGGGTTTAGAGATGATTAGCCATGTCGATGCTGAAGAAATTGATACCTACGTCATCATTCTCACAGGACATGGTGATAAAAATGATGCCGTGCAAGCATTAAAGCTACAAGAAACGGTGAAAGACTGGTTTGAAAAGTCGAGTCTTGATGCAAAGACTTTGATAAAACGTGTGAAACGCTTAGCAGAAGGTCTATCTTTTGAAGAAATTGATCGTCTTTTTGCAGGCATCACCAAAGCAGAATAAACCATGTCTGACACAGTCCTTTACTATCTTGATACCAACGCATTCTTTAAGTTTTATTTTTCTCCTGACGAAATTTCCAAAGCACAAATTCGTACACTCGCAACCGATGGTGCAACACTATGCATTTCTAATTTGACCTACCTAGAATTTTTAGGGATGTTAATGCGGAAATATAGAAACAATGAATTGAGAAAGAAGACTCTTGGGAAAATCGTGGCACAATTGGAAGAAGATGTCGGCACAGAACGTCGTTTTCATATCATTCCTGTGCAAGAGGATATATTCTCAGAAGCGCGGCGATTAATGTTACGTTATGGGGGAGATTATGCACTCGGCACAAATGACGCACTACATATCGTGATGGCGAAAACCTTTTCTCCCGAGATGATAATGGTGACATCCGATGGCGGCAAATCAGATGGAAAAATGAAAGGCGTTTGCCGTGAATTGGGATTGAATATATTTGACCCCGAGCAACCTATAAATATTGCTGAATAAAGCAGAGTGACGCGGTATTACATGCGTCACCCAAACCACTGATGATAAGTAACTATTTCCCCGTCACAATCTCATCCATCAAGCGCAATCCTGCAAACGCATCTTTGGCATAATGCACATTTTCCGACACGGTATAACTGGCGCGACAATCAGTTTCCACATAGCGACGTGTCAACGCAGCCCCACCCAAAATCACAGGTGTACAAATCCCAAGGCGTTTCATTTCCTCAAGATTTTCCCGCATAATCACCGTAGATTTCACCAACAAGCCCGACATTCCAATCGCATCCGCATTATTGGCTTTGGCAGCATCGATGATGTTTTGCAAGGGTTGTTTAATCCCTAAATTAATCACTTTATAGCCATTATTGGTTAAAATGATGTCAACCAGATTTTTTCCAATGTCATGCACATCGCCTTTCACCGTAGCGAGCACCATAACTCCCTTCTCTTGCCCTGCAATACGTTCCATAAAAGGTTCTAAAATCGCAACCGCAGCTTTCATAGTTTCAGCGGATTGCAGCACGAAAGGTAACTGCATTTGACCCGAACCGAATAATTCCCCAACAATTCGCATTCCTTCTAACAAAAAGGTATTGATAATTTCCAAAGGCGGATATTTTTCCATTGCCTTGTGCAAATCATCTTGCAAGCCTTGTTTGTCGCCGTCCACAATGCGCTGGGTTAAAGCCTCTTCCACCGTGGTGGCTTTTTGGCGCACCGTTTCCACCAGTTTCACATCTTTGAATAAATCCACAAAATACAGTAGCGGGTCTCTGCCTTCGCGTACCACATTGAAAATTAAGTCTTCCGCCGCTTCGCGGTGCACGGGGTCGATTTTATGCAAAGGCATAATTTTTGAGACGTGAATAATCGCCGCAGTCATGCCACGTTGAAACGCATGGTGCAAAAATACCGAATTCAACACATGCCGCGCCGCCGCATTCAAACCGAAGGAAATATTCGACAAGCCGAGCATGATTTGGCAATCGGGCATGGCTTTGGCAATCGCTTCAATGGCGTTCAAGGTATTCACGCCGTGCATCCGATCCGCTTCCATGCCTGTGCAAATGGTGAAAGTCAGCGGGTCAAAAATTAAATCAGAGGGCGGCAAACCTTGCGCCACAGCAAAATTAAACAAGCGCGTGGCAATGCGTAATTTATCCTCGACTTCTTTCGCCATGCCGTCTTCATCAATGGTTAACGCCACCACCGCCGCGCCAAATTGCTTGGCAAGTTTTAACACGGTGTACGCTTTTTCTTCGCCATCTTCAAAGTTGATGGAGTTAATAATGCTTTTGCCGCCCAGATATTTGAGTGCGGTTTCCAACACGATAGTTTCGGTGGAATCTACGACCAAAGGCACGCTGACTTGTCCACGGTAGCGTGTCACTAATTCGGTCATGTCGCTGGCTTCGGGTCTGCCGACGTAAGCGGCGCATAAATCCAAGGCGTGCGAGCCTTCACGGACTTGGTCGCGCCCGATGGCGGTGAGTGCATCCCAATCTTCAGTGGCTAATAAATCACGGAATTTTTTCGAGCCGTTGGCGTTAGAGCGTTCTCCGATGGCGAACACCGTATTTTCTTGGCGTAAATCTACCGAAGTGTACAAAGAGCTGACGGCGGGGGTTAATTTCACTTCGCGCACTTTGGGGGCGGGATTGGGGCGTGCGTCTAACATTTTCCGCAAGGCGGCAATGTGGGCAGGCGTTGTGCCGCAACAGCCGCCGATTAAATTCACGCCATCTTCTTCCACAAAACGCGACTGCCAATCTGCCAATTCTGGGGCGAGTAGCGGATATTCGGTTTTGCCGTCCACTAATAAAGGTAAGCCTGCATTGGGCATGATTGAAATCATACCAGGCCAGTTGTCGCCTAAATATTTGACGTGTTCGGACATTTCGACGGGACCTGTGGCGCAGTTTAAGCCAATCGCGTCTACGTCCATCGCTGCCAAGGCGGTGACTGCACAGCCAATATCTGAGCCGACCAGCATTGTGCCTGTGGTTTCGATGGTGACTTGGGCAATGATGGGCAAAGTCACGCCACGTTCTGCAAAGGCAATCCGACAGCCTTGAATAGCGGTTTTAATTGTCAATAAATCTTGATGGGTTTCGAGCAGCATCGCATCTACGCCGCCATCGATTAAGCCGCGTGCTTGTTCGGCGTAAGAATCGACTAACACGTCATAAGTGGTATGTCCCAAACTCGGCAATTTTGTGCCTGGTCCAATTGAACCCAGTACATAGCGCGGCCAGGCTTCGGTGTGAAATTCTGCGGCAACGGCGCGGGCTTGTTCTGCGGCAAGTTTGTTTAATTCGTAAGTGCGTTCGACTAAATCGAATTCGACAAAAACGACTTTATTCGCCCCAAACGTGTTAGTTTCGACGCAATCTGCGCCCGCTGCAAAGTAGGTGCGGTGCATTTGCATCACGAAATCGGGACGAGTGACGCATAAAATTTCTGAGCAGTTTTCTAAGCCCAGAAAGTCTTTTTCAACATCCCAGTCTACGGCTTGAATTAGTGTGCCTGTGCCGCCATCACACAGTAAAACACGTTGTTTGAGACGTTCTAAAAATTTCATCATCAATTCTCTTTATTAGGTCGAAGTTTTGAATATAAGATTATTTTAAATTAAAGGGCTTGGGTTTGTTTGAAAAAAGAAGATAAATAGCAATAGGATGTGCCGACGATAGGAAGCGCATCAATCGAGATTAACAGTTTCCACTCGAATGATGCGCTTCGTTCCTCAGCACATCCTATTAGCGCCGGGCTTTATTCTTTTTTCATTAACGTAATGATTTCCCTTAAATATTCAATTTCTTTAGCTTGTTGCTCGATAATAAGCTGTGCTTTTTCAAGCTCATGCACACATTGAGTTTCGCTCAAAACGACGGTGCATTTTGAGAGATGCAAGTTCGTATGTGTACAGTTTTCTGCTAGATTGAAGACGTTGCCTTCGTTTAATTCCAATAGTTTTCGCCAATCCAATCCCATCGCTTCGGCAATTCTTTCCAGTTTCGGTATATCCACCTTAGTTTCTCCACGTTCAATCTTGGCGTAACCGCTGACTGAGTAACCTAATTTTTCAGCCAGTTCTTCTTGTGACCATCCTTTGAACACTCGCATAACTCTGAGTTTTTCGTAAATTTCCATATACCTACCCAAATAGGGTTATAAAAACACTTTTTCTCTCTGTTTATTCTTAATATTGTAGAGCAATATGTTCATTACTGACAAATTTGTTAGGTGTTTTAAACAATTATGCGAGAGGGGATAATGAGTAGAAAAACAATATTGTGGCTTGTGAGAGTTGTAAACAAATGGAAATTTATTTATGTTGTTTTCTCACTAAGCCTGCTATCAGGAACAGCATTAGCGAGTTCGACTACGGCTTGCTCTATTTGGAACTTGGCGAATGATTTTCGTACGTTCCCAAATCACGAAAATCCAAATCGTGATTATTGCGGTAATTCTGGTGTGTGGAGCTTCATGCAGAGCACCACGTTAAAACGCGATCCAAGCACTTACACGCTCTTACCCTCGGATAGCACCGAGATGGGAGTATTGCTCGAATTGCCACAGATCCATGAATGGCAAGGTACGCATAGTGGAAATGATGTTGCTCAGCACTTTCCTTTTGTTTTCAAAAATGATACAGCACAAATCATTAAAAACCAAAGAACTATGGCTGGCTTTGCATCGCCACCTAATACTATAGTTCTGCATCCTGCACCAGATGGATTGGCTATTGTGGGATGGCGTAGTCCTTTTGAGGGCAAAATTTCCATCAACGGGTCGGTTAGCAAATTACAACAAGGTTGTAGCAATGGTGGGATTGCGTGGTCTATAGATCAAGGTTCTACTAATCTCACATCGGGTTCTATCACTGCTACTGTTTTAAACCAACCCTTTCAATTGACGAATATCGCTGTACATAATGGTGATGTTATCTATTTTTCAATTGATCCCCAAGGAGACTTTTATTGTGATTCTACTGCCTTAGATGTCACCATAGAAGCAACTCCACCAGTCGGCTGCCCACCAGATACCAACGGTTCAACACAAGAAGGGATTAAGAAATGCACAGACAATCCTGCTTCGTGTGGTATTACTATCAAATCATTGGGTGGTTTTTCACAAAGTGAATTGACATTACAAGTTGATGGTGCAAAACAAGACGGGGTTAAAATGGGTATGCAATCTTGTAAAGATCATCCTAAAAATTGCGACTTATTCACGCAAGATGATTTGAATGCTGCAAAACAAACGGGTATTCAATCTTGTAAAGACAATCCCGCTTCGTGTGGCTTATTCAATCAAAACCAAGTGGATAGTCTTATACAAGCTGCCATCAGCCAATGTAAAGCTGACCCAGCCAGTTGTGGAATTGTCGTCGGTATATTTACACAAGCTCAATTAGATGCCGCCGTAAAGAAAGCAATCCAAAACTGTCAAGTTAATCCGAGCAGTTGCGGCATTAAGATGATAGACAAGGTAGCGGCTCCCTATCTAACCAAAGATATGAAACTGGTCATCCCTTATTTAGAATACAGGGATATACTTTTTCCCATGAATTTATGGGTAGAAATGAACTATATACCTAGTTCGACGACACCACTGGTATTTAATGTAAGTAACTATGGTGTAATTCCTTAATCACCTCTAAGCACTTCCCTATTACTTGAATGGGGAAGTGCAAGAGGATATGCTAAGTTTCAACTTACAAATAGGCTCCGATAATCCCCAACAACACTGCCAACCCCACCCAATGATTATTCAAAAACGCCTGAAAACACCGCGCAGGCTCACGATCTTTAATCAACCATTGCTGGTAAATTGATAAAATAATCCCAATCAGCAAACCCAGATTGTAAATTATTGAAAAATTTAGCGAGTAGCCAACCGTCCACAAGATAAGAAAGGTGATGAGCTGTAATGTCGCCACGCTGATTTTATCCACCTTTCCAAAGAACACCGCCGTCGATTTCACCCCAATTTTCAAATCATCTTCCCGATCTACCATCGCATATAAAGTATCATACGCCACCGTCCAGGTCAGATTAGCGGCAAATAAAGCCCAAGCGATAGGCGGCACGCTGTTCAATTGCGCGGCAAATGCCATCGGAATGCCCCAACCAAATGCTGCGCCCAAATAAACTTGGGGAAAATGCGTATAACGCTTCATAAACGGGTACAAACTCGCCAAAGCCAGCGCGACAAAAGATAAGAAAATAGTCAACCAATTCAATAATAAAACCAAGCCGAAAGAAATCAGACAAAGCACCGCAAATAAAATTAAAGCTTCGCGGCTACTGACCCGTCCTGCGGCTAAAGGGCGATCTTTAGTACGGCGCACATGTGGGTCAATTTTACGGTCGGCAAAATCGTTAATCACACAGCCCGCCGAGCGCATTAACAATACGCCTAGGCTGAAAATCAGCACAATGTCCCAACGTGGTTTTCCCGCGCCTGCAATCCAAACCGCCCACAAAGTGGGGTGTAATAATAAATACGTCCCAATCGGACGATGGAGGCGCATTAACAGCGCGTATTCACGTAAGCGTTGCATATTCGAGTAGGGAAGGTAGAAAAACTTCGGTGACTAATAAGGGTTCGCCCGCCAAATGAAACAAAGAACGCCGCGCCCATAATTGCGTGGGCAGGTTTTCAGGGTTTAAATGGCGGCTTGCAAGACGATACAGCGGATGCGCGGCAAATAATGCCGTGACTTGTAATTGTGCACGCGGGCGGCGCGGCTGTGCAAATAAAATTTCACCCAAAGGCTGCGCCCCCAAATGTTGTAAAGCCTGCCCGCGTGCACCGTATAAACTGCGCTGCGGCATCACCGTGCGCGCAAATACCACGGGAATTTGTTCACAACATAAATGTACTTGTCGAATGCGAGTCGGTGGCGCGGGAAAATTTAAAAACTGTTGTTCGTCATAAAACGCAGTTCGCCAAGTTTGTTGCAATACGCGCACGGAAAACTCAGGTGACAAAGCGCGTAGGCGTTGGGTTAATGAACCCTTATCTAGCAACCAATCACGCCACGGAAGCGGTAATTGTGCCGATAAATGTGGAGCATGCCACACGATTTAATCGCTCTGCGCCGTGCAAGTTTCAGGCAGCGCAAATAATTTTAATAAAGCCCGCAAACTTTCAGGCAACACGCAGGAATTTTTTAAATTTTCAGCAGGATTTTTCAAAATTTGCCCATGCTGCTCCTGACCCGTCACCTGCACTGGTTCTAAATTGTAAAAAGTTTTTTTTGCTTTTTCTAACAAGGCTTTATTTTCACTGTAACTATTATAATCGTGCATGAATCGAGTATCTTGTGTAGTCGCGGTATGACGCAATGCACAATATTTATTGTGCAGAAAGGCATTGTTTAAAATTTGGGTATCGCGGGCGACGGCTTTTAAGCTGCTATCATTCCAAATATCAACCCCAAATTGCGAATTTTCAAAGCGGTTATTCACCAAAATCAACGCACCATCGCGCCAAGTGTGCGCGGCTAAAATGCCCGCCCAACTGTTATCGTAAAAATGGTTTTGATAGGCATGAATGCCCGTGGCAAAGTCTAAGTATAACCCAAAACCACCGAAACCTGCGTGTTCTGGCGTTGTCCAACGTCCGCGCTGGGCGGCGACACTGCTCCAGCCTTGTTGGTGGTGAATGCGATTGCCGATTAATAATACATCTTGGAAAATGTGTTTATCGGGTGGCGTGCCCCAAAATTTGACCCCGCCACAGTCGGTAGCCACTTCGCAAGCATCTGCTATCTCATTATCTTTTAACAGAATTTCGCCTGTGTGCGCCCCATCGGCGCGTTGCACCGCCCAAGAAAATTGGATGCCATTGTGGGCGATGTGGGCAACACGATTGCCGATAAATTTCAACTTATCTGCAAAGCCAAAACTCAAACCGACTGCATTATCAAATTGCGAGTTAAAAGCTAAATCTTCAAAAGTATTGCCAGAAATTAAAGTTTCAGTGATGGGCGCGTGGGTAAATTCTGCAACTTCTGCCTCTTTTCCCCACCAACTGCCTAAGTAAAAACCGTCAGTGTCCATGTGCGCAATTTGTGAATCAGTGAGTTGAAAACCTCGAGTTTTACTTTCTTTAGGTGCATCCGCTAACAATACATGTTCTAAGAAAATTGCGCGGTTAGCATAATTCAAATGTAAATTCTGTAAATGATTGGCTAAACTTTTGTGCGGAGAAATTGTACTTTGCTTAATTAAAGTCTGATTATAGAAAGCTATATTTAAATTTTCTAAATGAATATAAGAAGTTCCGCTTAAATATATCGCATTTTTTGCTCGACTAATTTCCAAATTGGGCAATTGTTCAGGTTCTGCCCAGACATATAAACGCCCCGTGTTCACGTCAAACCAGTATTCTTGTGGTGAATCGAGTAAGGCGGGGTGATTTTCGATGTAATAACGGCTGCCCCAGCCCAAACCAGCAAAGGCTTCAGTGTCGTGAAAAGCTTTACGCGCGACGGTGATTTTTCCCGCTGCAAGCTCGTGGACGATAATCGGACGATGAAAAATATAATGTCCTTGAAAAGTGTCCAAGGCGACCAAAGTCGCGCCTGTCAAATCGCCAAACTGGGTTAAATTTTCCGCGTCACTGAGCTGATTTAAAGAGCGTGTCGCTTTGTCGCAAGCCGTTTTCTGTTGCGGTGCACAATTTGCGGGCGCACTACCACCTTGCGCTGTCCACCAAAATTCGCTGACTTTCCACGGTGTTTCCACGCGCCAATCAGGTTCACGCGCCAAATTAAAATGGGAAATTACCTTGCCTTCTGTGTTCGTTTGCAGCACAAAACGCGGCGCGGTTTTCAATTGCCATGCGGACAAATCTGCCCAAAATACATGTTTTTTTGCCGTGGCGGGGAAGTTGGGAGCTGATTCGTCGAGTACGTGCCAGTGAGCAATGCGTTCTGAACCTAGAATTTGAACTTTGCCTTCACCCCGTAGAATAATCGGGGATTCGGGCTTGCCATTTTGTGAAAATTTTAATTCAGATTCGCGATAAATCCCTGTTTGCACATGAATTAATGTGCCTGCGGTGGCGCGTTGTAAAGCGGTTTGAATGCTGCGTAATGGCTGTTGAAGTGTCGTACCTGAGGCTTTATCGTCACCTTGAGTACTGTTGACCCAAAGTTCTTGAGCGAGACAATTTGTCCACAGACTTAATAAGCAGTAGACGTAAAAAAACCGTATCAAAAGACACGGTTTTTTTAAAATCGGGGTTAAAATCACCCGCACATGACCTTCTGAAATATTGTCGAAAATGCTTATTTTTTAAGAGTGACAACAGCGGTCGTGGTTGCTTTAGCAGTTTCCATGCTCTTTTCTACCCAAGTCGCTAATTGTCCTTTCACTTCTACTAACACTTCAGAAGTTTGACGGGCATTTTCCATTAATTTTTCATTCAGTTCGGTAAATAAACGTGATTGCGCGGCAACCACATCTTGAGGATTCTGGGCATTACTTGCCGCTTCTAATTGCTTAGAACCACCTTCCATGTAGAGATTCATCATAGCAATTTGACGTTCTGCTAAACGGTTCATTGCTTGGCTGTTAATATCGCCTAATTCCTTAATAGCGGCAATAACGGTTTTATTGACTTCAGTCCATTGTTGAATCAAATCGTTTGACATGGTCGTGCTCCAATCAGAAGGGAAATACATTTAGGTCTGTTTAAAAGTTATTGTGCAGTGCACAATGAACTGCACAATAACTAAACTCCTTGCTATTGTCAAGTGCTTTTTGATAAACGGAAAACAACTTAACAATCGCCAGCAGTTAGGGCAAATTAGCCCATGTGTAAACCGCCATTGATGGAGAGGTTCGTACCCGTGACGAAGCCAGAGCGTTCATCAGCTAAGAAGGTGACAGCCCATGCAATTTCAGAAGGTTCGCCTAAACGTGCCACTGGAATTTGTGCCACGATGCCTTTCAATACGTCTTCAGGAATCGCTTGCATCATGCTGGTGTTGATGTAGCCGGGAGAAACCGTGTTCACGGTAATTTTCTTACGGGCAACTTCTTGGGCTAAAGCCATCGTGAAACCGTGCATCCCTGCTTTAGCAGCAGAATAGTTGGTTTGACCGAGTTGACCTTTTTGACCATTCACAGAAGAGATATTGATGATGCGACCGTAGCTACGATCAATCATGCCATCAATCACGTTCTTAGTGACGTTGAACACGCTGTCTAAGTTGGTGTTGATCACAGCAGACCATTGTTCAGGTTTCATCTTACGTAAAGTGCTGTCTCTGGTGATACCAGCGCAGTTTACTAAAATATCGATAGGACCTACGGTGCTTTCTACTTCTTTAACCATGTTAGCAGCAGACTCGAAATCACCGACGTTGCCTTCAACGATGCCGAAATCATAACCTTCTGCCTTACGTGCTTCTAACCAAGCCTCGCTATTGTCAACGCCTTTTAACCAAGTGGTGACAACGCGATGACCAGCGTCTGCTAAAGCTTTACAAATTTCAGTGCCGATACCACCCATACCACCCGTAACTAATGCGATTTTACCTGTTGCCATGCTTTCCTCCGAGGATTACTTTAAAGTATTAATCGATGACGAAATGCCATCTTGTGTGACAAAAGACTCCTAAGTTCGCAGTGTGAACACCGAAACTTTGAAGTTGTTGGAACAGCTCTATTCTATAGGAACAATGCGCGAATGCAAAAGTTTGATAAGACCAAACTGGTAATTATTTAATCTGGGATACACTTTAAAAATGAATGCGAACAGCTGTTCCTACCATTAAACCTTAAATCTCCCTGAGGAGATTAGTATTGAATTAAGGTTTAATACTGAAAGCTTGGGGATTAATAAAGTTTATTTATCGTCCGCGTTTTTATGATGATCTTTCGGAAGTGCGCTGCGGAAAAAGTTATCCTGCATATCTTTCCAAAGGTTTAAGTTTTGTTCAGCAATATCCGTCATAAAGCTCAAAGGATTGTACATTTTTTCTTTGGCATCATCCTGTTGCTTGGCGAAAAAACCTAAACTACGTTCAAAATAGTTGGTCAAAATGCCTTGCAGAGTATTGCCATAAAAACGAATGAGTTGTGCGAGAACTTCGCTACTGAAGATAGGCTCGCCTTCTTCTTCTTGTTCGAGAATGATTTGTAACAGGATACTGCGAGTAATATCATCGCCCGTTTTCGCATCTTGAATGCGGAAAATCACATGATCCATCACTAAAGTACGCACATCATCCAAGGTGATATAAGTGCTAATCGCGGTGTCATACAAACGACGATTGGGATATTTTTTAATAACGCGGGGTTCATTCATACTACAACTCAACACGGGCTTATCAGGGTTCATTGATTGACCAACGGGTAAGTTTTCGCCCCATAATTTTAAAAGTTACGGGGCGAAAGGAAGATTGCTTAGCGTTCGATAGCTAACGCAACGCCTTGACCACCCCCGATACATAAAGTGGCTAAACCTTTATGTACATCGCGGCGAATCATTTCATGAATCAAGGAAACCAGCACGCGTGCGCCTGATGCCCCAATTGGGTGACCGATAGCAATTGCGCCACCGTTCACATTCACTTTAGATAAATCCCAACCCAAACCACGGTTGACAGAAATCGCTTGGGCGGCAAAAGCTTCGTTGGCTTCGATTAAATCTAAATCAGCCACCGTCCAGCCTGCTTTTTCCAAACATTTTTGGGTGGCAGGAATCGGTCCCGTGCCCATAATCGAAGGATCAACCCCAGCACTGGCATACGCCACAATGCGAGCAAGAATCGGTAAACCTAAAGCTTTGGCTTTGCTTTCACTCATCACGATCACAGCGGCTGCACCATCGTTAATGCCTGAAGCATTGCCTGCGGTGACAGTGCCGTCTTTTTTGAAAGCAGGGCGTAATTTGCCTAAGGATTCGGCAGTCGTGCCATGACGGGGGAATTCGTCAGCTTTGAACACAAGAGGATCACCCTTGCGTTGCGGAATTTCGACAGGAATGATTTCTTTGTCAAAGTAGCCTGCTTTTTGAGCGGCTTCAGCTTTTTGTTGTGAGCTAGCGGAAAATGCGTCTTGTTCTGCGCGATCAATTCCGAATTGTTCTGCGATGTTTTCAGCGGTAATGCCCATAGCGTATTTTTTGAACGCGTCGCTTAAACCATCACACATCATGGTGTCTACTAAATTCCAATCACCCAATTTCACACCTTGGCGTGATTTAGGTAATACATGAGGAGAAGCACTCATATTTTCTTGACCGCCTGCAATGATGACATCGGCATCACCGCAACGGATAGCTTGTGCGGCTAAATGCACAGCTTTTAAACCGCTACCACAGACTTTATTAATCGTCATGGCAGGAACGCCGATGGGTAAACCAGCTTCAATTACGGTTTGGCGGGCTGGATTTTGTCCAGAACCTGCGGTTAATACTTGTCCTAAAATAACTTCGTCAACTTGATCAGGGTTTAAGCCTGCGCGTTGCAACAAACCTGCAATGACTTTTGCCCCTAAGGTGTTAGCAGGAAGATCAGCAAGCGTACCATTGAAATTTCCGACAGGGGTACGACCTGCCGCTACAATCACAACGTTTTCCACGGGTTATCCTCTAAAACGTCAATAAATCGGGTTAATAATGTGGTGAATAAGCGGCTCATCATTGACAAGCATCGGCATATAGTATAACCACTAATGTTTGAAAGCATAAGGGCAGAATCATGATTCTAAGCCATTTTATCAGGGGTTAAGTTGATTTTTTTGCAGTGCACTAAGCTCTAT
>JBDLSS010000339.1:0-7557 GCA_039799345.1 Pseudomonadota bacterium | reverse complement strand
ACCATATTTAGCACCGCTTCCGTGGTGTAAGTGGTAGTCACCGTTCCGTTGAGATTTTGACGGACTTCACCAGAATTTTTAAGTACTTCTAAAGCTTCACTGGGGCGATTAGCTTGCAATAAATGTTTACCCAAAATGACGAAGCCCCGTTTTTTACTGGGCGATTGCACAATATTATCTTGCCACAAGGCAATCGGGTCGCGCCATAAGGAATTACGTTGCCAAGTCATACCCGCCAAAATCAGGCAGATAATGATCAACCCCGCATAGATATGAAGCTGATAAGCCGCGAATTTTTTGGGTAAACCTTCCAATGCAAGCCAGCCGATGACAATAAAAAATCCCAGATTCGGTAAATAGGTGCGATGTTCAAAAATTACGTCGCGAATTGGAATAATGCTCGATTCGACTAAATGTGCCAAGTAATAGAAGAAAATCCCAAAGCTTACCAGTGGATTGCGTCTAAAACAGAAGACTGCGAGAGCTAAGAATGCTAAGTGCCCGATTAATGCAATGATGGCTTTCGGTGCGCCTAAACCATCGGTGATGGGATAGCTGTAGTCAATGTGCAGTCCAACAGGAAAGACTAATAATTTCAAATAGGTAAACAGTACACTGAATTGGGTGGCAAGGTAAGAATCCCGAGAAATCAGGCTAGTTTCTTGGGTTAAGGCTTGCATCGCTTCTAAAGAAAAAGGATTCTTTTGAAATACCCCAGCAAGAATAAACCAGACTAAAATCAAGCCTCCAATTGCGATGCCTGCGGCAATTTGTAAGCGTTTTTTGTGTAAAGGGAAAAACACCAGTTCAATCAGCAGAAAAGCCAGTGGTAAGGTTGCCGTATTTTGTTTGGTGAAAAAACCCAATAAAGTGAATAAGATACAGGCTATAATCCATAATTTTTGGCGTAAACCTGATTCAGCTAAACGTGCATAAACAAAGCTTGCTAAGGCAGCAATATAAAACAGGGCTGCCATTGAAGCCAGTCGTTGTACGACGTAAGTAACTGCTTGAATTTGTAGTGGATGAATTAAAAATAATAATGCCACAACAAAGGGAAGATAACGTTGTAAAATTTCTGAAACTTGCGTTTTCATGAGGGGTGTTTGTAATAAACCCCGTATCAGTAAAAACACAAAATATCCACTCAATAAATGGATTAAGATATTAACAATATGATAACCCTTGACTTGAAAATGGTCGAATTGGTAATTCAACGCAAAGCTGTAATAGCCTACAATCCGCTGTCCTGCAAATTGCCAGAGTTCACTAAACGTGCCTTTCCAGTTATAAATTGTGGGATTTTCCTGAATTGAGGAAAAATCATCTAAATAAAATGGGACATCCAAACTGTGACCGTATAACAGCCAGACACTCAGCGTTAAAATCAGCAGTTGAATCGGAGTCAGTGCAAGCAAGGCAAGGGCAAGACGCGAATGAGGCAGGGTTTTCATAGTGTAAATTTCTCAAATCCGTTATAACATTTCTCGAACATGCGGCTCAGCACGTCGGAATAACACCGCTGCGGGGGCGAGTAATAACAGCCATAACACCAGCGGACGCGCTAAATTTCCCCAGTCCCACGCAAGACCTTGTAAACCGCCATGCACCAATGCCATGACATCCGCCGCAGGATTCACCATGAGCAACCAGCTTAAATTTTTGGGCAAGGAGTCGGGCATGTATAAAATCGGGGTGAGGTATAAAGTCACGGTAATCAGGAAGGGGAAAATTTGGCTAATATCTTTCAAAAATAAGCCCATAATTGCCAATAAATAACAAATGGGAATCAGCAGTAAAGAAACGCCCAAAATGCAGAGCACGCCATAAGGTGCTTGTTCGTAACCTTCTAATAATCCGACAGTAATTCCCATCACGATACTGTATAAAGTCGCGGAGAGAATAATCGGGAATAAGGGTAAGATAATCACGGGGAATACCGCACGGCGGTATAAACTGCCGAATTCACTGAGCACGGTTAAACTTCGTCCCAGCACTTCTGCGATAAACGCCCAAGTAAGCATTCCTATCAAGAAATAGTTAAGAAAAGGGACATTTTTTGGGAATTTAACTTGTAAGACAATGTCTAACAAAAACCAAAAGCCCACAATTTGTAGCGCGGGTTGTAATAACAGCCAAGCATCTCCAAACCATGTGCCTGAAGTGCGTGTGGTCACATCCCGTCTAATCAGGAGTAGTAACAGGTAACGGTGTTGATATGCCGCCTGTAATGGCTTGATTAAGCCCGAGTAAGTAGCGCGTAAATAACGTTGAAGTAGGTTCACAGCAGTCATCGACATTTTTCATTATAAAACATAAAGGATAACACATGACTAGGCGATTGTTGATTATTTGCCTGTTTGTTTTCGGCAACAGCTGGAGTTTTTACGCGCAAGCGGCGCGTGTCGTCTTGAGTTTGCAGGAAATTAGTGCAGAACAATTACAAAATTATCGGCAAAGTGGATTAATTCTGAGGGATTTAAGTCCTTTGCCGTGGATTGTGGTTGATTTGCCTGAAACTTCCACCAAAAATACCCGCAGCGCACGGGCTTTATCGCAAACAGACATCAAGGGACATTTTGAAGGCAGTGCTGTGCCTGCGGCTGCGAATTCTAATCCACACTGGCAATTGCAAATGATGAATGTGCCCAGTGTGTGGGATAAAACCCAAGGCGAAGGCATTAAAATTGCTCTATTGGATAGCGGGGTAGATGCCACCCACCCCGATTTAGCGGGCAGTATTCTGACGGAACAGGGCTATAACTTCGGGGATAATACGACAAATACGGCTGATATGACGGGACACGGCACTGCGATGGCGGGTTTGATAGTGGCGCATTGTACCCGTGCGGAGGGCAGTTGTGGGGTTGCGCCACAAGCACAAATTATTCCTTTCAAGTTAAACCCACAGGATCAAGGTAGTTTTTACTCAGCCGATTTGGCCGCCGCGATTCTTGCCGCTGCTGCCAGTGACGCACAAATTATCTCAATGAGCTTGAGTTTAGATACTTATGCACCTTGGGTTGAGGCGGCTTTGCGTTATGCTGCCAGTCAGGGAAAAATACTCGTTGCCGCAGCGGGTAATGGGGGAAATGCGAGCCTCAATTTCCCTGCAAACTTGCGGTTTGTGGTCAGTGTAGGGGCTGTCGATAAACAGGGAAAACGTTTGTTTCGCAGCAATTATGGGGATGATTTGTTGTTAACCGCGCCAGGAACAGAATTAACCACACCTTTGCCGGGTACAGGATACAGCCAAATTTATTCAGGAACTTCTGCCGCAACTGCTTTGGTGAGTGGTTTTTTCGCCTTACAGTTACGTTTACAACCGCAGGCAAGCCCCTTAGAATTAATAGCGCAAGCACTTAATAGTAGTGAGGATTATGCCAAGGAAGGTTATTCGCCCGAGTATGGTTTTGGGATTGTGAAAATTCCAACAGAGAGTAACTCGTTGCTAACTCTCTGGTTTAGTGGCGAAAACAAGCTAGTTTATCAAGCAGGCGAGAACCTCCAATTGAATCTATCTCTTAAGCAACAGGATGAAAAGCAAGGAGATTTATACCTACGTTTAAACTTTCCCAGCACACAGCCTGCTTTGCGTCCGAGTTTATTTAAAATATGGCAAAATAGCGACAGCGTTGTAAAAATGTCTTACAATAGCCCTCTAGCGAGTCCCTATTTGTTTAGGAGTGATTTGAACTTGTCCTTATTTGGTAATCCAGAAGCCTTGTTCGGTGTTGGTACCGTGCTGCCAGAGATGGTGGAAGGTGCTTACGAATTGCTAGGTACTTTGCTGTTTACTGAAAATACGCGCCTGCAAGCCCGCAAGATCATTTGGATAACTAAGCACAGGTGATAATAAGTTTTGATAAGGGCTTGCAAAACAACTAGGTTATGTGCAATATTTGTTAGTAAGGGTTTAGGGTTTCGTATTTTTGGCAAAATATTACTACCTCAGTATTGACACTGACCTGTAGTGTATGTTGCGATCACAAGGGTGCGTACCCCATCAAATTGTCTAAACAGACAAGTGATGCATTAAGATTAAAACTTATGGAGAATTTTGTATGACGATGAAAAGAACGGCATTAGCCACAGCGATTTCACTGGCATTAGTGGGCGCGCCTGCATTTGCTACGACCTCTACTGTTGAAGGTCAATTCATTCTTGACAAGACCAGCGTGTCCGTTGGTGACAGCGTTAATTTAGCCCTGATGGGTTTAGATAAAACGGGTGCTGTAGACCAATTAGGCGAACAACAAGGTGCGACTATTCTGGTTACTGTTGCTACATCGTTGGGCACTATCACGGGTGGCAGCCCATCTCCTGGTGAAAAAGCAGGTGACGTGGTCGCTGGTGGCAAGTTCCAAGGTGATGTGAAGTACGTAAAGTTAAATCAAGGTTTAGGTCGTATAAACATCAGTTATCCCGATGCTAGTGCTGTTGGCGATGATACCATCACTGTAACTTTGCAAGAACGTTTCTTGAATGCTCAAGGCGGTATTGTATTTAACACGATTAAATCCATTAAGAAAACCGTGAAGGTTTCTGCTGCTGCAATCAGTGCAACCAGTTTGGATATTGTTGGCTTCAAACCAGCCGCTGCTGATGCCCGAGGTGTTGCTGTAGGTCTTGTAGATACTGCAACCGCTTGTTCCGCTACGTCTTCCATCACTAATGCCCAAGCAACGGCAGGTGTGGGTGGTGGTCAGTTAGCCGTGTTTGCTTGTTTACCAGGTTTAGGTATCGACCCCAATGCTAACGGTCAGTTGACGGTTACTTTGATCAGCAAAACGACTCAAGATAAGGCTTCGCCAGTGGGTACTGAGTCCGCTGCAACTTATACTATTCCTGCTACCTTGAGTAAAGGTAAAGCGATTGTCACCTTACCTAGCGATATTACCAAAGTAGGCAGCTACTACGTTAGTGCTAAATTAAACAGTTTACCTGATGTAAGTAGCGTTGCTACCAATTTAACCGATGTGTTGAAAATTGTTGATACAGGTCGTGTGAAGAAATTAGGTTTAACCGCTGATAAGTCCGTTATCAGTAACTCGGTTGAAACAGCACCTGCCTCAGGTGCTAATGCTGCTACGACAGTTACTTTAAGCTTGTTAGACGATTACGGCAATATAACCACGGGTGTTTTAGAACCCACTGCACCCAATTATACCGTTGACTTGAATGATGCTAATGGTATTGTTAGCAGCACTGGTATAAGCTTGGCTTATCCTGGCGCGAAAACTGCTACTTTAGGTAGTGCTAAAGGTCAATTGTTGAAACTTGGCGAAACTTCTTTAGTTGCCAGTGTTAAAGGTAACAGCGCAATTGCTGCCTCTGATAGCTTGAAAGTTAAAGTTGTTAGCCAATCATTGGTTGCCAGTGCTTATGCAGCTAGAACCGAACCTTTCATTGCAGGGAATGAATACCCCGTGTTCAGTGTTGCAGTTGACGGCGTGTTATCTCCTAGCGTGTTGGCAGATGGCGTATACCAAGGTACACCTGATACACCTAATACCACCTCAGATACGGCAGTCTCTGCGAATTCTTCCGTTACCATGAACATCAAGAACTTGACCAGCACTGAAACGGTTTCCGTGAACTTGGCTCAAGGTCAAGCTAAATTGTTAGCTTTGTTCAAGACTGCAACCTTTGGTACCAAGTACAAGATCAGTGATTCTGCTGGTGCATTCGGCGAAACCATTGTTGATGTTGCAAACTTCATGGTGAAGCCTGCAGCAGCTTCTGTTGCACAATTGCAAAATGCTCACAACATCCAAGTGAACTCAGTTTCCCCCTCATTAAGTATTGATGGTAAGCAATATATCACCACCATCCCAGCTTCCAGTGTTAAGATTTTTGACTCCTATGGTAACGCTGTTTCTAGCAACAGTGCTGTGACTGCATTACAAGTGGATTCAGGCACTTTCTCTATTACTTCAGCTAACGGTGTGGTGAGTGGTGCTAACTTAGCTCCTTTTGGTACGACAGGTAACATTGGTGTTTCCTACAATGCTGTTGACGTAGGCACGACCAAAGCTTTCGTAGGGGCTGATCCTTTAACCCTGAACTTTACCAAGCCTGGTATTGGTTCTGTGAAAGTGAACAGCACCATTCCTGCTCAACCCGTGTTGAAGACTATCGTTGCGAACATCGAACAAACCACGATTCCTGTCAATGGTGAAGTGGCTGTAACGGTTGAAACTTTTGACCAAAATGGCAAGGCTATTGCTAACTCCTCGTTCGGTCTGCAAAACGTAACCTTAAGTTACAGCGGTACGTTGAAACCCACTGTAATTGACAATGACACCAGTGCTAATTTATCTTCAGGTACTGCGCTTTCTAGCTCAACCAGCAGCCGTAAAGTGTTAATTGTGAGAGCTGGTGCTACCACGGGTGACTTCACTTTAACCTTTACCAATCCTGACAAGACCGTGACTGTTGATAAAGCATTCAAAGTTACCACGGGTCTGATTGCACAATGCGCCCCTGCTTCTGTTAGCGCATGTACCACGCAAAAAGATTGCGAAAGCAATGGTGGTTTGTTCACTGCTGCAACCGTCGCTTCTGGTACGACTGCCGCAGTTGCTGCAACTTGTCAAGCAGTTCCTGCTATAGCATCAGCTAGCGACAAAACTATAAATGCTGTAGACAAAGCTGGTAATACTGTCGCTGTTACCAGCTCAGTCGCTGGCGGTATTGGTATTGGTGGTGGCGATTACAAGCAAGCTGATACGGTAAGTGACTACAAGAACACTACTGTTAAAGTAGTTGCCATTATCACCGCTGATGCTACTCACATTGGTAAGAAAGCTGATTTCATTGTGGCATCTCCTTACACTAATGCTGTTGCGGGTGTAACAAGTCCTATTTGGTTCATGATGGATGGTACCACTGTTAAAGCATGGACTGATCTCCAACTGTCTTCTTTGAAGGCTCTGAAGACTGGAGTGACTTTGGCAGCTAAAAATCCTGTTACTTTATATGAAGGTAAGTTTGTTGCTTCTGGTAGCTTGAATCTTTATGTTGGTTACCGTTTAGAAGATGGTACATTGGTTTACACCTTGAAGACCATCGATGTTACTGTAAAGTAAACAAGTAAGTCCTGTACCTAGCTTTTAATTTGTTAAGAAATAGGTATAGCTTTAAGAGACGGCACACTTTTTTAGGTGTGCCGTTTTTTTTTATGAGGTTTCCTTTACTTTAGGAGATTTTTTGACAAGGACACATTAGTATCATTATCCTTGACGGTAAGCTCCTAGTTCACGAGGAGGAACAATCCATCGACCTCTATCCGTCGGAGGGTTTCACCTGACGGATAAGGTTCGGTGTGGATTGAAACAAAGAAACATGAGGTTTAAAATGATACGATCTCGAGTCGTTTTTGGAATTGCCTTGTACTGTCATGTTTGGACAACACAAGCTTTTGATTTATTTGATGCAGACCGAGGTACAGATAAAACTGCACGGAATGCTGCTGCCAGTGCCGCCGCAAATGCGGCTGCCGCCGCCGCTGCAAATAATATTGCTCCCCCCCCCCCCCCCCCCCGCCCCCCCCCC
>JBDLSS010000338.1:0-4992 GCA_039799345.1 Pseudomonadota bacterium | reverse complement strand
CGCGGCTTGCATCATCGTACTTAAGGTTTCTTGGGTATCGCGCATTTCTTTCAATAAATTTTGACGCACTGAATCAATATCTTTTCCCGTGAATGCGGCATTCAGATAATTTGCCGCCTGTTCTAATTCTGAGGCAGAATAGCGGCGGGTGGTGGTCAAAATGCGATTTTGTACTTCTTGTTCGTTAATTACCAAAATCACGAGCACTCGTTTACCCGACAGCGGCAAGAATTCGACATGACGCAGAGTTTTGGAATTATGACGCGGCAACATCACCACACCGACTAAGTGCGTGATTTCAGAGAGTAAATGCGAGGCTTGTTGAATTAAATCTTGTTCATTTTTAGCTTGATTAAGTTGCGCTCGTAAACGTTGCTCGTCTTGACTGTTTAAGGGCTGAACCTGTAGTAAACTATCGACAAACACGCGATAGCCTAAAGCGGTAGGAATGCGTCCTGCGGAAGTATGAGGCGAACAAACCAGCCCCATATCTTCTAAATCCGCCATCACATTGCGAATGGTGGCAGCACTCAGTTCTAAATTTTTAGAAAGGGTGCGCGAACCCACGGGTTGTCCATCGCGAATATAGCGGTCAACTAAGATTTTGAGTAAATGCTCAGCGCGCTCGCTGATTTTATGGAAATTACGCCTAGACATTGAAAATACCGCGCCCTTGACAACATGCTTACAAAGTTTAATTTAACACGCACGGTGAGCGCGTGCAAAAGTCGCATAATGCTACAATACTGTTTATCCTGTACAACAGGTTTCACCTTCCTCTTCTCTGCCGTCATGGGTGATTATGTTTAAAAGTATCGGAATTATCGCAAAACGTGGCGACGAGCGCGTAGTGACTACCTTAAAAACTTTAGTCGACTACTTACGCGCTCGCCAGCTCGAAATTGTGCTAGACGCGCCCAGTGCTAACCTGCTCTCAGAGCATAATTTTAGTATAGCTGCCAATACCGAAGCCTTAGGCATTCGTTGCGATTTGGTGATAGCGATTGGTGGAGATGGCACATTATTACAGGCAGCGCGGCTTTTAGCAAAGCATGATGTTTGCCTGCTCGGGATAAACTTAGGACGCTTGGGATTTTTGACGGATATTTGTCCCACAGAAATGCACACCCATCTGGATGCGATTTTAGACGGTCAATTTATTGAAGAAGACCGCTTCTTAATTTATGCCGAAGTGTATCGCAATGGACAATGTTTGTCGCATTCTAACGCCTTGAATGACATGGTTATTCACCGCTGGAATATGCCACACATGCTCACCTTTGAAACGTCAATCAACGGACATTTTGTTAATCGGCAACGTTCCGATGGTTTAGTGATTGCCACACCGACAGGTTCAACGGCTTACGCGCTGTCTAGCGGCGGCCCAATTGTGCACCCTTCATTAAACGCTTTAGTCGTGGTTTCAATTTGTCCGCATACTTTGAGCAATCGCCCGATTGTGGTTGATGGTGATAGCTGCATTCACGTCAGCATTAATGCGGAACAAAGCGGCAAAGCCCAGCTCAATTGCGACGGTGTGCTGTGTCAAGAAATTCTGCCCGGCGACAAAATTGTGATTGAAAAACGCCAACATATTCGACTGATTCATCCGCAAGGACATGATCATTACACCACCTTGCGGGTAAAACTTGATTGGGGAAAAGCAGTTTAAGTGTTGCACTCAATTCAGATTGAAAACTTTGCGATTGTGCAAAAGCTCAGCCTGCATTTACATCAGGGCTTGACGATTATTAGCGGGGAAACGGGCGCGGGAAAATCGATTTTAATCGACGCGCTCGGCTTGGTTTTGGGCGAGCGCGCGGATGCGAGTGTGGTGCGTCAAGGCAGTGATGCCGCCAGTGTGATTGCACAATTTGAACTGCCACAGGTCGCGCAAAACTGGCTACAACAACAAGGTTTTGGCAATACTCCACAGTGCACATTGCGCCGCGTAGTCAATCCCACAGGACGCTCGCGCGCTTATATCAATGAACAAGCGGTTTCGATTCAGACCTTGCGCCAATTGGGCAGTTTTCTGGTCGATATTCACGGGCAACACGCGCATCAATCCTTATTACATCACGATGTGCAACGCCAATTATTAGACGCTTTATTGCCCAATTCCGAATTATTGCAGCAAGTCGCGCAGGCGTATCAACACTGGAAAGCCTTGCAAACCGAATTAAGTATTTTGGGCGGGGCAAGTCAAGATCGCGAAGCCAAATTAACTTTATTGCGTTATCAAGTCCAAGAATTAGAAGTTTTAGAACTCAGCCCCGAAGCCCTGCAAACTCTCGAACACGAACACCGCCGCCTTGCCAATGCCCGCCAACTTTTAGACACCAGCCAACATGTCCTTGAATTACTCGATGCGGAAGACAGCAGTGCTTGCCTTGCAGGATTGAGTCAAGCCAGCCGCGAACTTTCACAAGTACAACAACATGATACGGGTTTAAATACTGTCACCAGTTTGCTGGAAAATGCGATGATTCACGCCCAAGAAGCGGTGGGAGAATTGCGACATTACATCAGCAAGTTAGAACTAGACCCGCAAGGTTTACAACAGCTTGAGCAGCGCATCAGTTTATTGCAAGACATGGCGCGTAAACATAAAGTGCGGGTTGCTGATTTGCCTGAATATTTTCAAAACTTGATGACGCAGCTTGAGGCTTTGGAAAATTACGAGCAACGCGCCCATATTTTGGAACAAGCGTTGGCAAAATCGGCACAAGCGTATTATCTCGTGGCAGAACAATTGCATAATCAAAGAGTAGCAACTGCTGAATATTTAGGGAAAAAAATCAGCGGTGAGTTGAAACGTCTCGGAATGCCAAACGGTGAATTGCGGATTATGGTGAGTGCCGATGAACATGCTGCACCGACGCTGGCGGGTATTGATACCGTCGAGTTTCTGGTGAGTACCAATATCGGCTATGCACCGCGTCCGTTGCATAAAGTGGCATCGGGGGGCGAATTATCACGGATTAGTTTGGCAATTCAAGTGCTGACCGCACAAGCCAGTGGCGTGCCGAGTTTGGTGTTTGATGAAGTGGATGTGGGGATTGGCGGCGGGGTTGCTGAAATCGTGGGGCAATTATTGCGGCGTTTGGGGGAACAGCGTCAAGTGCTGTGTATCACCCATTTGCCCCAAGTGGCTTCACAAGGACATCAACATTTACAAGTCAGTAAGCACACTGAAAACGCACTGAGCACGACCCAGATTCACTATTTAAAACCGTCTGAACGCATTGAAGAAGTGGCGCGGATGCTGGGCGGTGTGGAAATGACGGCACAAACTTTGGCTCATGCGGAAGAGATGTTGCAGCGGGTGGGTTAGCTAAACTGAAGCCCCCAATCCCCTAAAGGGAGTTAAACATTAAAGCTTTTGTCTTTAAAGTCCCCTTTAGGGGATTTAGGGGCTTCTTTAAGCGGTTGCAAAATATTTTGATACTCTCCTCTCTTCAGAGGAGTTAAGGGGCGCAGTTACAACTTAATTTTCAGCAGGTTGCCAATTATCTTTATTGTGTTTCTTATCACGGAAATAAGGACATTTTCCCGTGCCCGTCAACGCGCTGTCTTCCAACACCTCTGCTGAAATAATATCTTGGCGATTGAGTTGCCCTAAACGATAATCCACGGTCATTGAATGTGATTTACCTGTAAATCCCTTGTAGAAGATTTTAACCCGCGCTTCTTCCAAGTCATTTTCACGTTTAGGTTGAGTGACATATTCCGCTTTGGCGGTGCTGGCATCAACTGAAGAATGCGAGCATTTCAGGGTGTTGTTGACCGCAAATTTCAGGTAGTCGAAGGGCGCGGCAAAGGAGCTTTGAGAGGCTAAACAGCCTATTGCAAGCAAGGTAAACAAAGTGCGTTTCATAGTCATATCCTGTTTGAAAAATTTAATGGGCATTCAGAACCAGTAAGCACATTTTAACAGTATTTTGTCATCAGCTGTGTAACTGATAATCTATAAAATATACGAGCAAAAAGTCAGTTACTTTAAGCGAGTTAACTGTAGTTAAATATAAGTTTTTTGCTTTAAAAACAATATGTCATCATAATAAGACTCACTATCTTGTTTTATTAATTGTAGTATAATTTAAACAACTGAGTTTAATCTCTAAAAGTTATTTTTTATGGGAGGACGTTATGCGTCAGCAGTCAGGATTTACCTTGGTCGAAATCGCCATTGTATTGGTGATTATCGGCTTATTACTCGGCGGAGTATTAAAAGGGCAAGAAATTATTACCAATGCTAAAATCAAAAATCTCGAAAATGATTTTAATGGCATTTCCGCCGCAATTTACAGTTATCAAGATCGTTATCGTGCCATCCCCGGCGATGATAAAAATACTGAAACTCGTTGGAGTACAAGCGTCAAGAAGGGTAATGGTGACTCCAAGATTGGAGCCAAGTTTGATTCCAGCACACAAGACGATGAATCCCGTTTATTTTGGCTACATTTACGTAATGCAGGTTTAGTCACTGGATCAAAAAGTAATCAAGATCAACCCTTAAATGCGTTTGGTGGAATTACAGGTGTTTCTAATGACAGTACCGCCAATGGTTCTACTACAGGTACAACGATCCCCGGTTTATTTGTGGGGTTCACGCAAATTCCAGGGAATATTGCGGTGATTTTAGAAACCCAATCCGATGATCAAGTCGCCAATACAGGCAGCATTCGTAGCGATCAAACAACATACGATGCTGATAAGGGAAGTTCCCTCACACTCCACAAACTCTATTTTGCTTTGTAGATCATTATCATGTCCAAGCTTTTCGAGCAATTGCATGATTTCCTTCCCGCTGACGCAGTGCTATTGTCCGAAGAGGCTGTGCGCCCTTATGAGTGTGATGGATTATTTGTTTACCGTGAACGTCCCGCCGCTGTTGTGATTCCTGAAACTTTAGAACAAGTACAACAAGTTTTAAAGTTCTGTTATACCCATAAAATTCCCATCGTGGCACGCGGCGCAGGCACAGGT
>JBDLSS010000337.1:0-9376 GCA_039799345.1 Pseudomonadota bacterium | reverse complement strand
TTCTTCCCCTGACTGAAAAATTACCCGTCGCGCTGTTACCTATCGCGACCAAACCCTTATTAGAATATACCTTAGAATCACTGCTAGTAGCAGGGATTACTGAAATAATGCTGATTATTTCCGCTGATGCTGATTTGATTGAAGCGTATTTTCAAGAAGGTAATACAGGAAATCTTCATTTAAGTTACGTCCTCAGTCGTGGAGAAGAGTCGCCGCACGATTTGTTAAAACGTATGGGTGAAAGTTTAAGCAGTGGACATTATTTATTACTGCGCGGTGATGTTCTATCCAATCTTGAAGTGCTCCATTTCTTGCAGCAAACTGATCAATTAATTAAACATTGCCCCGAAGACATGCCCATTATTGCAGGGACGTTGGAGGGATTGAATGCAGGTGTGGTCTTTTGGAACAAACAAAATAGTTTTATCCCTGATGTTAACCTGCTCAGTTATCGCAATCTTTCGACCCCACAAACGCTGTCTTGTCCCACCATTGAAATTATTGGTAAAACTGCCCTCTTACACTCAATAGAAAACTTTCATGCCACCAACATGGAAGTGTTGGCGGGGGCATTTAATAATTTAGATTTGGCGGGTTATCGTGCCCATGTTGATTTATGGGTAGGGTGTTGTAGCAAAATTATCACGCATAATAATCATGGTATTGTTGGTGCGTATTGTCGCATTCATCCAGAAGCACGGCTTTTAAAGCAAGTGGTCATTAATCGAAATAGTATTGTGGATTGCGGCACCGTGTTAGAAAATAGTGTGATTATGCCTAATACTTATGTGGGAAAATATTTAGATGTCCGCAATGCGGTTGTTAGTGGTCATTATTTAATCCGAGTTGATAACAGCAGCCTAATTCCAGTGGTGAATAGTTTTTTATTGACTGATCTTCGTCAGAAAACTTTTGGACATTTATTTGAAGAAGCGACACACCGTGGTTTAGCTTTGTGCGCCTTGCTCCTGACTTTCCCTGTGCAAGCTTTGCTGGCGGGTATTATGTATTGGAAAGGACATCCACCGCATAGTTTATTACTGAAAAGTACCTGGTATAGCAATCATGCTGAATTCAATGAAGACGGAATACGTCAAGCTCAACTCTGTGATTTGTTTGAATGGAAGGTGGGTATTCGCTGGGTGCGACATTCCCCTAAATTATGGGCGGTGGTGCGCGGTGATTTACGTTTAATTGGGGTGACACCAAAAACGCCCAACATGCCCAAGGAAGGCAGAGAAATATGGGAAAAAATTTGCGATACCGCGCCTGCAGGTCTACTCAGTCCTTGTCAATTGGTGAAAGGCGCGGCTTCAATTCCTACGGAAGAACAATTGTTAATTGAAGCGCATTACGCCCGTACCCGAAGTCTTAAACAAGATATTTACTGGATAGGAAAAGCTTTAATCCGATTATTTACGAAAACAGCATGGTCCAGACAAATCTAAATGTTAAAATTCGCTCGTATCAAAGCGCGAGCGAATTTAACCCGCCGCCTGCAATTTTGCTTCAATCGCATCCAATAATTGTCCTGCAATATCAATCTTATACTGTTTATCTAATTCTCGAATGCAAGTGGGGCTGGTCACGTTAATTTCGGTCAAATATTCCCCAATCACATCTAAACCCACAAACATCAAACCTTTTTCCCGTAATTTCGCACCAACTTGCTGGCAAATCCAATAATCACGCTCGCTTAAACTGACGCCCATGCCGCGCCCACCTGCCGCCAAGTTACCGCGTAATTCGCCCTCGGCGGGGAAACGCGCCAAAGCGTAGGGAATAGGTTCTCCATCAATCACTAAAATACGTTTATCACCGTGAATAATTTCGGGAATATAACGTTGCACCATCACAAAGCGTTTGCCATTGTGAGTGATGGTTTCGATGATGACATTGGTATTTTCATCGCCGTACTTTATTCGAAACACCGACATGCCGCCCATGCCGTCCAAGGGTTTTAATACGATGTCACGCTGCTCGTTTAAAAAAGCTTTAATTTTTGCTTTGTTGCAGCTTACTAAACTGGGCGGGCAGCATTGCGGAAACCATGCGGTGAATAATTTTTCATTGGCATCGCGCAAACTTTGTGGCTTGTTAATGACCAGTGCGCCTGCGGCTTCAGCCAGTTCTAACAAATGGGTCGCGGCTAAATATTCGGCATCAAAGGGCGGGTCTTTGCGCATTAGAATCACATCTAAACTGTGCAAGGGCGCGGCGTGGGGGGGAGATAAAAATGAAAACCATTCATCGGGGTCATCTTGAACGCGCAATTTACGCATGTTGGCATAGGCTTCGCCATCGCGTAACCACAAATCATCCAATTCCATATAGTGAATTGTCCAACCGCGTGCTTGAGCCGCTAACAGCATCGCAAAACTGCTGTCTTTTTGAATTTTGATGCGCTGAATCGCATCCATAACGATGCCTACCTGAATCGTCATAACTTGCTCCAATGGGGTTACTAGTTTGGCATTGTACGCGAACTTTTTATCAGTCGACTAGGGCGTATCATCAATTAAGTTTTAACTGCGCCGCAACCCCCTAAAGAGTGCTAAACCTTAAAACCAGCCCCTAAATCCCCTAAAGAAAACTTAAAATATTAAATAACTTGTTTGTGTTTAGCCCCTTTTAGAGGGTTGGGGGCTTCTCTAAAGGTTTTTAAACGCGTTACTTTCTGTTAAAACCTAATCGATGACACGCCCTAGTATTTAGTTAGGAGTTAGGCAGTTGAAATTTTAAGGAGTTCGTAGGATGTATTGATGTATTAAGGTGTAGCGCCATACAGCTTGCGATTTGAAACTTTGTGCGATTAAAAGTGTATGGCGACTACGCTTGATACATCCTACGCCTAATATTAATAAATTTAACCTGAGTTTCCTCGTTCCAAACTCCGTTTGGGAACGAGAGAAATGAGATAACCTATTGTTTTTAAGTTTTTTCATCAAACTTGGATTATTTAGGAGTTACGCGGTTGAAACACTAATCCCTTTTTTTCAATAAGTTAGTATTACGCGCCGCACAATTATATTTCCATTAAAGTCAATAAGTTACAGATTAAACTGCGTAATTCCTATTATTATAAATTCAACAGCGTAATTACTAAATTGTTAAAAGTGGGGGAATTGATGGACTCGTGCAGTGAAAACTTGACTCTCTTCTCTGCTTTGCGTATCATGATTAGCCTAGTTATGCGGGTGTAGTTCAATGGTAGAACTTCAGCTTCCCAAGCTGATAGCGTGGGTTCGATTCCCATCACCCGCTCCACTTATTCTGCTTCAGGCAATGAAAAATAAAACGTATTGCCCACCCCTTCTTGACTTTCAATCCAAACTTTCCCGCCCAATTTTTCCACGATTTGCCGCACGATTAACAATCCTAAACTATGCGCTTTTGCAGATTTCTCTTGCAAAGATGTCGGTGGGTTAAATAAAAATTCACATTCTTTTGTGCTCAGTGCTTTGCCTTGATCACGTACCCAGAAATATACCATTCCTGCCTCTCCGCGTTCTGCCCCCACTCGAATAGAATCAGGCTCACCGCTATATTTAAGCGCGTTACTTAAATAATTTACCCAGACTTCTTCGACTAAAACCGAATGTCCTTTAGCTAGCGGCAAACTATCAGGCAAAATGATCTTGCCTTGATGTCCTGCAATAACATAGGCAAGTCGCGTATTGATAAGATGGCGCAACATCAGCAACATATCCAAAGGCAACACCCGAATATAATTACTGCGTAACACTGCAGCAAGTGATAGTAAGGCGTCAATACTATTCAGCATTGATTCTGACTTGTTACTAATTTCACATAAAGATTCGCTTAAATGCAGATTGAATGTATAGCTGGCGAGCAAAGTATCGATTTTAGTCACAACCCAACCCAAAGGATCACGTAATTCATGAGTCACCATGCTGGAAAAGCGATCCAGTTCATCATTGCGACGTTGTAGTTCTATGCTACGTTTTTCGAGTTGGGCAGTGCGTTCCGCCAGAAGATTTGCGGTATTTTGAAGGGAGCGTTCAATTTGTTTACGATGTTCAATTTCGGTTTTAAAAAAATGGTTTTGTTGGGTCAATTGCTGCTGCAGGTTATGTACGTCAATGTGCGCTCGAATACGAACTAAAACTTCCTCACGTTGCAAAGGCTTAGTAATATAATCAGCCGCGCCCAATTTAAACCCATTCACCTTGTCCACAGTTTCAGACAAAGCTGTCATGAAAATAATCGGAATGTGTTTGGTATCTTGCTGAGATTTCAGATAACGACACACCTCAAACCCATCTAATTCAGGCATGAGTACGTCTAACAAAATGAGATCAGGTAACAAATGTTCAGTCATTGCAAGTGCTTGTTTACCATCGTAAGCAAGCACTATCTGAAAGCCTTCATACTCCAAAAAATCAGTCAGTAGCACGAGGTTTTCAGGCAAATCATCAACCACTAATAAAGTTCCTTTGGAAACTTTAGGGGTTCGTAAAGCTGCACTCATCATAAGTTATCCACAAATCTGAAAATATAATCATATGATTATATTATAATTTTTAGTTGTAAAACCTACTTAAAAATCGCCAGACTCTCAGAGCATAGATGACTTTAGCAAAATAACTTTAAAAATAGAGTTAGTTGCAGCTTTTATGTGATTAAAGGTAGGTTTTATAGTTTCCGCTCTTAAAAGTAAAAGTTAATCCTTCACTTCGGGTAAAAATGTTTGCCAAGACCGTGATTTAGACCACCATTGTTGCAAAATATTGGGGGTTATTTTAAATGCTTTGTGATGGGAGCTATAAATCCATAAACTCTCCAGTTCTCGCCGCTTTAAACAAGTTATCAAGGGATTAAACCAATTTTTTTCAAGGTTAATTAGCCATTGCTCCCTATCAAGTAATTCTGAGGAATTTGGCGTTATTATCGCTAAACCTGCGCCAATAGGAAACTGCTCTAAAAAATTATGCATGTCTTTGGGTAAAGACAGATAAGGCGTCTGTGTATGTAATGCCAATCCTGCACTGATTTCCTCATTACTCCACACTTGTTGCCAACGTGGTTCGGTGATTGTCGGCAAATATCCTGCACCCCAAAACCATAAACTATTAATCGGTAATTGATGCCGTGCCATGCGTGCAGCATTCACAGGGCTTTGATGCAGTAACATTTGAATTTCATTAATACGGTTGCGCCAACGAGTTTGTTGCGTTCCAATAGGCATATAATGCCGAACGTCATGTCCTGTGGCATCATTGACTGAATACAGTGTGACTTCGGGTAATTCAGAAACTTGCACATACCAACGTTTGGGATGCGGCGCACTAAAAATTAAACCTTCTTCTGCATAGAATTTGTTTAATTCATTGATAATTTGTGTTGTCTCTGCCGTGTTCATCGTGTCCGCACTGTGTGCATCGAACAGCACTAAACGATCCCTATCCGCTTGTAAATACACAGGGTCGGCACGTAAATAAATTTTTCCATCTGCATGACCATCGATTAAACCGCTCAGGGCAGCAATCGGCAAAGTTTCTGAAGGCTTCGGGGGAAAACCAAATAAATGAAATAAGCTGCTGTGGAAATGCGGATGTTCCCAAGGTTTCATTTGGGCGCGACTCAGCAATTTCCCCAAGGCTGGCAGAGATAAATCAGGGGAAACCACGGCATTTGCGGAGAGCAAATCGGGGATAACGAGATGTAAGTGACGTGCGCTTTTTTTAAACCAGTGCATGAATGTTCTCAAATTAGGGCGGCATCACAGGCGGTTTCACGAAAAGATTCGCTCAATACCCGTCCTGCACCGAGTTTATAAATATGGTCGCAACGCGCCGCTAAATCATGGTCATGCGTGACTAAAACCAAGGCTGCGCCTGTTTTTTCACGCAGTTGAAATAATAATTCAATCACGCGCATGCCCGTAGTTTCATCTAAATTACCTGTCGGTTCATCGGCAAATAACACTTGTGGTTGACTGGCAAAGGCACGCGCTAAAGCAACCCGTTGCTGTTCACCCCCTGAAAGTTGTTGCGGAGTGTGGTGCAAGCGTGCACTTAAACCAACTTGTTGTAATAAATCTTCAGCGACTTTGTGAGCATTATTTTGTCCTGCCAATTCCAAGGGTAACATGACGTTTTCTAAAGCGGTTAAACTGGGCAATAATTGAAAAGATTGAAATACAAACCCAACCTTGCCCGCCCGCAATTGAGCGCGTTCATCCTCACTTAAGGTTTGTAAATTTTTACCAAATAATTCAACATAGCCTTGCGTCGGGTCATCCAAACCTGCCAGTAAACCTAATAAGGTTGATTTTCCCGAGCCTGATGCACCGACAATCGCGACCGCCTCACCTGCGTGCAGTTCAAATTGAATATCGCTTAGAATAGTTAAACTTCCTTCGGGTGCGTGTACTTGTTTTCCCAAGTGTTGTGCCCTCACTATGGCTGGAGTTGTCATGCAACGATTCATTTTATTATTCCTTTGTTTAAATTTGTGGGGAGTTAGTTCCTTGACACAAGCTGAAACAGGGGCAAGCACGCCCCCTGTCATTTTGGTATTTGGTGACAGTTTAAGTGCAGCACATGGTATTGCCGTGGCGGATGGCTGGGTCACTTTATTAAGCAAGCGTCTCAAAGCGCAAGCTTATCCTTATCAAGTGATCAATGAAAGTATTAGCGGTGAAACTAGCAGCGGTGGTTTGGTGCGCTTTCCTAAAGCCTTAGCAACACATCGCCCAAGCGTGGTCATTTTGGAGTTGGGGGCGAATGATGGTTTACGCGCCTTGAATTTGCAAGAGATGCGTCATAATTTGAGCAAAATGATTGAGCTTTCACAGCAGGCTGGGGCAAAGGTTTTATTATTGGGGATGAAAATTCCACCCAATTATGGAAAAGCGTATACAGAAGAATTTCATCAGAGCTTTCAGCAACTGGCTGTAAAATATCAACTTAATTTAGTAGCATTTTTTCTGAAAGGGGTTGCAGGCAATCCGAGCTTGGTGCTCAGCGACGGAATTCATCCAACTGCCAGTGCGCAAGGTCAATTATTAGACACTGTTTGGGAAAAACTTCCCAGTTTACTGGAAAAAGTTTCTTTAACTCATTGAATATGTAATATATGATGATTGGGTTCAGTGAAGCTTGGAAGCTGTCACAGTTTTTGCGTGTCAGTACTATGGCTTAAATTTTTACCCACTTATTGACGGTCTAATTTTATACGCACATGCGTATTAGTTTGTGATTTTAACCCCCGTATTTTTCACTTATCTGGAGTTTTATATGACATTAAAGAAAAAGTTGGCAATGCTTGCCTTGGGTTTATCAAGCTTGTTTTTGGCAGGCTGCGCCGAGATGGATACGCAAGGTGACAATCCTGAATTGGTAGAAACGACAGTGTCGCCCGTGGACAATAGCCAAATCGTGCCACCCCCACTGCCTGTGGTGGAATATCATATTGTGAAACGCGGTGATACCGTTTTTAATATTGCGAAACGTTATGGGCGTAATGTTGCACAAATTACGGCATGGAATCGGGTCAAGCATAATCGTATCCGTTTGGGACAAAAATTGCGCGTTGCGCCGCCTGTCGCAAGCACTTCTACCACGATACCGATGAAGAAAACTGCACCTAAAAAACGCAAAAATCGTTAAACCTTTTTCGCTAGTGCCTCTCATTAAATAGACTGCACCCCACCCCCTAAAAAGGGCTAAACCTTAAAACCAGCCCCTAAATCCCCTAAAGGGGACTTAAAACATTAAATAACTTGTTTGTGTTTAGCCCCCTTTAGGGGGTTGGGGGCTTTCATTAAGAGTTTTCTCATTCCCAAAAGCTGTTTAGAAATACGTGACAATCTAAAAATCATAGTTTTTTAGCGATGGCTTTAAGCAAGCTTTAATCTTTTAAGTGCATATTAAATACGTTGAAATAGTGCAGCTCTGAATCTTGATTCCAAGCATAAACGGACTAAATCCTTGCACTATTGATACATATAAAATTAATTTTCAACAAGATAGAGAATAAAAATGTCGGTACAAGCTTATACAAAAGTTGCGATTATTTTACATTGGGTGATTGCACTCCTTATTTTGGGACTCTTAGCAACAGGCTGGTATTCAGAAATTTTACCCAAGGGCGATGCACGTACTAGTCTTGTGATGTTCCACAAGTCTGTGGGTTTATTGGTATTTGGCTTTATTCTTATGCGTATTTTTTGGCGTTTATCCCATAAACCACCCGCCTTACCTGAAAGCCTGCCCGCATGGCAACGTGTTTCCGCAGGTGTGTTGCATTTTGCATTGTACGTATTTATGTTTGTTCAGCCAGTCAGTGGTTATTTATCCTCTTTACTTGGGGCAAAACCTGTGACATTTTTTGGAATTGTGATCCCTCAATGGGTCGAAAAAAATGATGCAATCCGTCCATTTTTCCACGACACCCATGAAATTGCGGGGATTATTTTCACCATTTTAGTGGTGATTCATATCGCCGCCGCAATCAAACATCAACTTGCCAAAGATGGAATTTCACAACGGATGCTATTGAAATAAAATTGATTTTTATGGCAGTGCTCGAGAACCAAAAATTGCAGTTTGCTTGTGATTAGAGTTAAGATTGACAAGATGAATCACTAAAAATCCTTTCATCTTGTCAATTCTGATTTTGATAATTGTAGGAGTTACGCAGTTGAATCGGTAACTACTTGATTTTTCTGGAAACATAACTTTGTAGCGCACAAGGCTAACTCATTGCAAATAAAAGATTTTTTTAAACTGCGTAACTCCTAAATTATGATATAGAACCGATTTAGATTCATTTAAGTGGTGCTTGAATTAAGATTTAAACAAACTTCGGTGAATGCCTGTTACTTGTTCGATTAATTCAATTGCTAAACCCTGTGCAAGCATGTTCTTGGCTATTTCTAATTTACCTTTTTCTAATCCCCGTTCTTCACCGAGTTGTAAACCTTTTTCAACACCTCGCTCCTCCGCTTTCCTAAACGCATCTTCTTGGGAATATTCATCTTTCATGCGGGCGCGGTCTTGCGGGGTTAAACCGTCAGTTTTGATTAAATTAACCACTTTTAAAACCTCAGTTTTATGATAGCTCGTTTCGTCAACTTGCTCATCTAAACTGTCTTGAATCAGTTTTAGCCATTCTTGATACGGTTCGGGGGTGTTTTCAGTGACGTGTTTTGGGGACAGATATAGCACGCGGTGATGAATTTTATTCAGTTTTTCATGGGTGAGCAGATTTATTGGGTCAAAATTGATTTCTGCAATGGCGCAATCTTCGCGTGTTCCTGAAGTAGAAACGACAATGGTAAATACGGTTAAAGCGGGTTTGTAATTTTTGGAAGTATCGACTTGTTCTAAAATAGCGGCGCAATGATAGT
>JBDLSS010000336.1:0-3679 GCA_039799345.1 Pseudomonadota bacterium | reverse complement strand
AAATTGTGCCCTTGCGGGTGGTGAGAAATGTGCAGGTTGCCAGTTGGTTACGTCAATTATATCCTTCCACAAAATTACAAATTTCTGAAGACCCTGAACGTAATGCAATTATATTATCTGGGATGCCCGATTTAGTGCGCAATGCAGCGGAAGCTGTTGCTTTTTTAGATCAGCCTAATATGAAAGGGCGTTATAGTTTACGCATAGAACCGATCTTTTTGAGTGCAGATGAATTATCCTCGCAATTGGTCAGCGTGTTAAATACTCAAGGCTTTACTGCAACCCAAGGACCGGGTTTAGCAAGCGTAATTTTGTTGCCCTTAAAAACTGTGAATGCAGTGATTGCCTTTGCCGCTGACGCTCAAGTCTTAGATCACGTCAAACGTTGGGCAGGAACGTTAGACAAACCGGGGCATTTGCCCAAAAAAGAACAGGGTTTATTTTTCTATCCTGTGCAAAATACCAAGGCTGAAAATCTCTCTAAAGTGTTATCCCCAATGTTACAAGGGGTGTTAGGAGATAGCAGTCCTGCTGCACCGCAAAATCCAGCCGCCAATAAACGCATGGTGGTTGACACAAATCGTAATGCGATTTTATACCAAGGTGATGCCGAATCTTGGGCGCGTTTGCTGCCAATCTTGAAAGAAATGGATCAGCCTTCTAAACAAACCTTAATCGAAGTCACCATTGCTGAAGTCACTTTAAGCGATCAAGAACAATTAGGGATTGAATGGTTAATTAAAGATTTGAACTTAGGCGGCATGACGGGAACTTTAGCTTCAAAATTGGGAGTTGCCACCAGCTCAGGCTTAACCTATACCTTTGACAGTGCAGGACAAACTCGTGCGGTATTAAACGCCTTTGCTGGCAATAGCCAAGTGAATATTCTCTCTTCACCGCGTGTGATGGTGAAAAGTGGGGAGTCTGCCAGCATTAACGTCGGTACAGAAGTTCCCATCGTCACCAGCCAAAGTACAGACCCCACTACAGTTCGCGCAGGTACGACAGGCGTATTACAGCAAATTCAATACCGTCGTACAGGGGTGATTTTACATGTCAAACCCACGGTACACGCAGGCAATCGCATTGATTTAGAAGTGAATCAAGAAGTGAGCAGTGCAGAAAGTAACAGCACCAGTAACATCAGTTCGCCTGTGATTTTAAACCGTTCCGTAGAAACTAAATTAAGTTTAAGTGATGGTGGTTCAGTGTTATTGGGTGGCTTGATTTCAAACAGCACCACACAGGGTAATAGTGGCGTGCCGATTTTGAAAGACTTGCCTTTGATAGGTAGCATTTTCCGTTCAGACAAGCAAACCCGCAACCGCACCGAATTGATAATTGTGATTGTACCTTATGTGATTAATACCGACCAAGACGCGCAATCCATGACCGAGGCATTTCGGCAACGCCTGAGTTTAGACAAGCCCTTCGCGCCTAAACTCCCAGAATATCTTAACTTCATAAAAACTAAATAACATGAAAATTTTAGTCACAGGTTCAGAAGGATTTATCGGCTCGCACTTGGTGGAAGCCTTGGTGAAACAAGGATACAGTGTGCGTGCTTTTGTGTTGTATAACTCATTCAATTCGTGGGGTTGGTTGGAACAACTTTCCCCTGAAATTTTGGATGCGATTGAAGTATTTACGGGTGATATTCGCGATCCCTTTGGGGTCAAAAAAGCGATGTTAGACTGTGATGCAGTCATGCACCTTGCTGCGCTGATTGCGATTCCCTATTCCTATCATTCGCCCGACACTTACGTAGATACCAATATCAAAGGCACGCTACACGTCGTACAAGCGGCGCGGGAATTGGGCATTCAAAAAGTGATTCACACTTCCACCAGCGAAGTGTACGGCACAGCGCGTTTTGTCCCAATTACTGAAGAGCATCCTTTACAAGGACAATCACCGTATTCTGCGACTAAAATCGCGGCGGATCAGTTGGCTTTGTCTTATTACTATGCCTTTGGTACGCCCGTGTGCGTGATGCGCCCGTTTAATACTTATGGGCCACGCCAATCTGCACGCGCGGTGATTCCAACGATTATCACTCAAATTGCCGCAGGAAAAAGCCAGTTGAAACTCGGCGCATTGCACCCGACGCGCGATTTTAATTACGTGCAAGACACTGTCAGCGGTTTTATTGCGATGTTGCACAGCGATAAAGCGGTGGGTGAGGTAATTAATATCGGCAGCAATTACGAGATTTCCATTGGGGAAACCGCGCAACTCATCGCCGAAGTGATGGGCAGTTCCATCAGCATTGAAACCGATAATGTGCGTTTACGCCCTGAAAATAGTGAAGTTGAACGTTTATGGGCAGATAATCAAAAAGCACAACGCCTGTTAAATTGGAAACCCAGCTACGGTGCGCGAGAAGGCTTTAAACGCGGTTTGCAAGAAACGGTAGAATGGTTTACCAATGCGGACAATTTAAAACGCTACAAAGCGGATATTTATAATATTTAACCCCGAAGCGAGAAGAAAAATATGAGTTCAGCAGCGAATATTCAATTTTGCGTACAAGCAGGCGGCAAACTGCAAGGTGAGCACCGCGTCGCAGGGGATAAATCGATTTCACACCGCGCTTTGATGTTGGGCGCGTTGGCAGAAGGCACGACCGAAGTCACGGGCTTTTTAGAAGGCGAAGATACGCTGTGTACCTTGGCGGCATTTCAAGCAATGGGCGTGAACATTAGCCGTCCTGCGGCAACTCAAGTGATTGTGCATGGCGTGGGTTTACACGGTTTACAAGCTCCGAAACAAGAATTATATTTAGGAAACTCAGGGACTTCGATGCGTTTGTTGTCAGGTTTGTTGGCAGGACAAGCCTTTGATTGCACTTTAACAGGTGATGCCTCGTTGTCGCGCCGCCCGATGAAACGGGTTTCACAGCCGCTCGCGTTGATGGGCGCACGCATTGATAGCACCGAAACGGGCACGCCGCCTTTACACATTCACGGCGGACAAAATTTACAAGGCATTACTTACGCAATGCCGATTGCCAGCGCGCAGGTCAAATCCAGTTTATTGCTGGCGGGTTTGTATGCACAAGGCACGACCTGCGTGATTGAACCCGCGCCCACCCGTGACCACACCGAACGCATGTTGACAGGTTTCGGCTACCCCGTACAACGTGATGGTCAAAAAGCTTGTTTACAAGGCGGCGGAAAATTAACCGCGAGCGCGATTGACGTGCCTGCGGACATTTCTTCAGCCGCATTTTTCATGGTCGGGGCAAGCATTACCGAAGGTTCGGATGTGTTATTGCGCCATGTGGGCATTAATCCAACACGCACGGGAATTATCGATATTCTGCGTTTAATGGGCGCGAATTTAGAAATTTTAAATGCGCACGAAGTCGGGGGCGAACCTGTGGCAGATATTCGGATTCGTGCCAGCCGTTTGCGCGGGATTCATATTCCTGAAGCCTTAGTGCCTTTAGCGATTGACGAGTTTCCCGTGTTATTTGTGGCGGCGGCTTGTGCGGAAGGTGAAACCGTGTTGACGGGCGCAGAAGAATTGCGAGTCAAAGAAAGTGACCGTATTCAAGTGATGGCAGATGGTTTAAATACTTTGGGAATCAATGCCAAACCTACCCCCGATGGTATGATTATTCAAGGCGGGCAATTAGGCAGTGGCACGATTGACAGTCACGGCGACCACCGCATTG
>JBDLSS010000335.1:0-4125 GCA_039799345.1 Pseudomonadota bacterium | reverse complement strand
TACGCTTTTAATCCCGCATGGCGAGCCTGTTGCACTTCACGCATGAGTTGCGTGCTGCCCATGATTAACACCCGATTCACACTTTCCAAAGCAATTGGCGGCAAACCTTGGGATAATTCACCGTTCGCATATAAACTTAAAGCGGTTTCCAAATCCCCTGAATAACTGCAATCTTGGGGACGTTGTGGCGTAATTTTTTCCCCTAAAGCCGTCACCCACACAATCGCATCGCTACAAGTTTCTAACGCCGTTTGAGAAAATAACTCATCCGCTGTTTGAAAACGTGCCACATACAACACCCGATTGCCTGCCACTTTGAGCACGGGAGCTAAACTCAACATTTCTATCGCGCCCAAACGCTCCCCGATAATCATCACGGTTTCGTTTTTAGGAATCGGAGTTTTCGCGCCTGTCGGACCCATCACCGATAAAGGATCGCCCGCTTTCAAAGTCGCAAATAAACGCGAACTTGCGCCATATTCCGAAACCAGAAAATTAATCGTGCCCGCTTCCGCGTCAACTTTCGCGCCCAACATCGCCATCGCTTCAGTTTGCAAGCGCGTATTGCCCAAGATTGGGGCGGCGGTTTCAAAATTTTGCACGCGGAAAAATTGCCCCGCTTGATATTGTTTTGCCGCCAAAGGTGCACGCACGCTGATTTCTACCAAATTCGGGCGATGCCGTTGCACACTGAGCACGCGCGCACTAAGTAAATCCTGCATTTTGGCGCGAAACGCGGCGTATTCTTGCACGTCACCCTGCACGGGATTGGGAAATAAATTTACAATATGCGGATAAGTTCGCATTCCCGACGCAATCGCTTTCACCACGCTACCATGAAACACAGGGTGGGTGTCGCCGATAAAACTGACGCGCTTGTCCTGTTGCTGATACGAAGTAAATGCGCCAAATGCTGCATCTTTGCAATGTTCCGCAGGCGTAACTGCGTGTAATTCTCCATCAATTTGCTGATGCGGTTGGTATTGAAAAATCTGATTAGCAACGCGCTGAAAATGTCCACGATGTTCAAATTCATAAGCGACATTGGGCTGTGCACCCGTGGCGACAAAAATCGCGCGCGCAGGTAAAACTATTTCATTATCAATGTATTGCCAATGTCCTGAAGCATCTTTCACCCGTTGCACACAAACCAAGGCTTGCACCTGTTTATATTTGTCGACGCGCACCGCCGTGGGTTCTAAAGCGGGCGCGTATAAAATCCCTTCCTCAAATGCCTTAATCACTTCTTCATGATTGCGGGTGTAGGCGGGCGATTCCTGCAAACTGCGCCGATACGCCACCGTGACCCCGCCCCAACTGCGCAATAAAGCCTGCACGTTCGGCGACTCGCCCAAACTGGCTGCCCGCGCCCGTTCGGCACGCAATTGTTGGGCATGGTTTAAATATTCATCCAAAATTTCCAAAGACGGCGCGTCTAAACTTTCACGAATTTGCATTTCACCGAGCGCGGCAACTAATAATTCATGGCGGTGTAAAATCTTTTCAATTTGCACTAAATAATAGGCTTGAACTTCGGTCGCAGTATCAATGCCCGTCAAACCGCCGCCAATCACCACCGTAGGCAAACGTACTTGTAAATTGGTTAAACTATGAGCTTTTGCCGCGCCCGTGAGTTGCAAAGCCATCAGAAAATCATTGGCTTGACGCATTCCCACCGCCAAACTGTGCGGAATTGGCAAGGCTTGTGGCAGCCCCGCGCCCACCGCGATGGCAATATGGTCAAAACCCAGTTCCCACGCGCTTCCCACAGTAATCGTGCCGCCAAAACGCACCGCGCCAAACACTTGAAAATACGGGCGACGCGCCAAGCTCAAGTAAATTAGTTTCAGGAAATTTTTATCCCAGCGCACGGTGATGCCATATTCTGCCACCCCGCCAAAACCCGCCATCACGCGCTCGTCAAGTTCTTCAGTCAATTGTTGATAATCGCGGATTGGCTGTGTGAGCAATGCCTCGGGCAAAGGTTCAATTTTTAAGCCTTCAATCCCAACGACAGCAAAGCCTTCCATCAATAAATGATGTGCCAAAGTAAAGCCCGCCGGGCCTTGTCCTGCGATTAAAACCTTTAAACCGTTGTAAGCTTTTGGCAGCCATTGCTTGCAGCGCAGGGGATTCCAACGTACTAATAAATCATAAATTTCCACACCCCACGGCAGTTGCAACACGCTGGTTAAACTGTGGGTTTCAATTTGCGGAATATTGACGGGGTCTTGTTTTTGATAAATGCACGCCTTCATGCAGTCATTGCAAATCCGATGACCAGTGACGGGACACATTGGATTATCGACCATGACCATTGCCAAGGGCGCGATAATATAGCCTTGACGACTTAAGCTATTCATTTCTGAAATCTTTTCATCCAAAGGGCAACCTGTCAAAGTCACGCCCAGCGGATCGGTTTTTAAACGACTCGCGCCCGCTTTTTCAGGAAAACCTTTGGAACAATAATCGCCTTCGTGGTCGTGGCAATAAATGCAATAATGCGCCTCGCTCAGCACTTCGCGAGTGTTCATGCGCGGGTCGGTGAGTTTGAAACCTTCACGTTGATGCGGGAGCGCATGTGCGCCTTCAAAACGTTGCAACTCAGGCAACCAACGCACAGGCACTAAATTCTCATGCTGGGTTTGCTGCGGTAATTTAAAGCTAATCCATGATTTAACTGCTAATTTTCCCTCAGGTGCGGTCAAAGCACGCACACACCAGCGCGTTAATTTTTCAATTTGTTCAGGATAATCCGCCGCCGTGGCAAGATAGCGTTTCCCCAAATTCGCCACCGCTAATTCTCTATCTGGCGCAGCATTTTGTAATTGCGAATTCAGCCAACTGTTTAATTCTGCAAAGCTTTCAAAACTTTCTGCTTGATTTAAACGCCGCCGTGCGCGTCGTTGCACAAACCATTTTTTAAATTCTAGAATGGGCAACTCGGCATGACGTGCGGCTTGTGCATTTTGCAATTCCGTTTGAATGCCAAAGATTTCAGCAATAAAATTTTCCAACACGGGCGCAATAGCCAGTAATAACTCACTGATTTGCAAAGCGGTTAGACTTTCTGGCGCGTGCCGATACGCGATTAAACTGAGATTTAACAGTGGGTCGTGGTCGTTTAAATACGTGAGAAATTTTTGGTCTAATTCTGCTAAATTTTGTGCCTGAAAATGCGCGCTAAAAGCAGATAAATACGGGCTATGAGACATGTCGCTGATTCACAAAGCTGATGAAGAGGGGACTGAGTCGAGATTATCCATAGAATGCACTATGTTATCAACTCAGTCGAAATTTGTGGGTTCTCATTTACGGCACATAGCGATAGGTATTATCAGGATTTGGAAGCAGTTGGCGACTGTTATTCAGAACTTGGGTAAAACTGGCATTATCGGTTTTTAAAGTCAGTTGAAAACTAACGCTGCTAGGGGTGATTTGCAGAGTTTGCACCTGTGATATTTGAGGTAATTCTTTCAAATATTGCTGTAATTTCGCATAATCCTGCAAATTATTGACATTATTCACTTGTAAAGTGAAAGGCTGTTTACTGTCAGTCGGGGCAGGCGTAGTTGATGGCGTAAGTTCGGAATTTTTTGGGATTTCAGCAGTGGGCGTATTGACGGTTTGTGGAGGCGGTGCATTGACAAATACGGGCGCGACACGATTGAATACATTGGTCATTAAATCTTGTAATAAGACTGTTAATTCAGCGGGTTGAGATTCAAAACTCTGTTCTTTGCCGTTAATCAATAATTTCCATTTTGCCAGCCATTGCCCTGCTTTTTCACTGAGCACCCCGCTCAAAATCACGGGCGTGTTGTAGCGAGTTGCGCTGGTTTGCAGCAATTTTCTATTGCCTTTGCTGACTTCGTCAAAATTAAGCAGTTGGCGGTCGTCCAAATCGAGTACAGGAAACAGCAGGTTTAAACCCTGTTGTGTGGCGGCTAAATTGAGCAATTCAGTTTCAGACGCGGCTTCTTCGGGCGTAAGCCATGTGGTGCTGGTTTTTTCCAACACAATCCAGCTCAAGATCGCGGGGCGGGCTTCTTCACTCCACAATTTAACGCCAAAATTGGGCAGTAAACTGTCTAAATCGGGTGTGAAACTCACCACTAAAAACGG
>JBDLSS010000334.1:0-4182 GCA_039799345.1 Pseudomonadota bacterium | reverse complement strand
ACAAAGTTTTTCCGATATAAATACCACGCACGCGGTTTGCCTTTTTTATTAATTGAAGGCGCGGTCAGTTTTAACACAGTGTTTAATACTTTAGCTTGTGCAAACCAGTTCAGCAGTTGTGCACGATTGAAACCATGCTTTGCAACCATTTCATCAGCAAAGGTTTCCATCACTTCAGTGTCGGCGGCATGCGTCAGGTTTGTACTTATTAAACTTAGGAACAGACAAATTTTTAAGAATGCTTTTATCATTACGAATTCACATCGGTTGAAATTGAAAAGTTGGGGATTTGAATATTTTTACTGAAGCCCCCAACCCCCTAAAGGGGGCTAAACATCAAAGTGTTTTTGTCTTTAAAGTCCCCTTTAGGGGATTTAGGGGCTTGTTTTAATGTAGGGGGTTGGTGACGCAGTTAATTCCCTAATTAGACAATAAGCGGCGATGCGTATGAATACCCATCAATAAACCAAAGTTAGCCATCAGTGTCACCAAAGACGTACCCCCATAACTAATCAGAGGCAAAGGCACACCCACCACAGGCAACAGACCAATCACCATGCCCATGTTTACAAATACATATACAAACAGCGTGGTGACTAAACTACTCGACAACAGTCGCGCAAACGTACCCTGTGCCTGCATCGCAATATACATGCCGCGCGTTAAAATAAAAATATAAATGCTGAGCAGTAATAATACCCCCAACATCCCAAACTCTTCATTGAACACGGCAAAAATAAAGTCGGTGGTACTTTCAGGTAAAAATTCTAAATGCGATTGGGTACCATTGAGCCAACCTTTGCCATAAAAGCCGCCTGAGCCAACCGCAATTTTAGATTGCACGATATGATAACCTGCGCCCAAAGGTTCAGATTCAGGGTCTAAAAATACTAAAATGCGTTTACGTTGATAATCATGTAATAAATACCACAAGACGGGAGCGATTCCCGCAAATAATGCGCCTGCCCCGAAAATTAATTTCCAAGGAATGCCTGCGAAAAAAATCACAAACATGCCCGCAGAACCCACGAGCAAAGCCGTCCCTAAATCAGGTTGCTTGGCAATTAATAACATAGGAATCAAGGCAATAAGAACCGCAATCACTAAACGTAAGGGACTGGGTGGCAAGGGGCGATTGGCAAGAAACCAAGTCACCATCATTGGCACCGCTAACTTCATCATTTCCGAAGGTTGAAAGCGAAATAACCCTAAATTTAACCAGCGTTGCGCGCCTTTACTAATATTCCCCATCACTAACACTAACACCAATAAAATCACCCCTACGGCATATATCCAAGGAACCCAGCGGGCAATGTAATGTGGGTGCAGTTGGGCAATTAAAAACATCACCGCGAACCCCATCGCCATACGTGAAGCTTGCCCAAGTACCACGTCCATATTTTGCCCACCCGCACTGTAAAGCACGGTTAAACCAATCAGTGACAAGCTGAATAAACCTAATAATAGGGGTTTATCCAAGTGCATAAAGTGATCATAACGCCATGCAGTTTTTAACATAACTTTTAATGATCCCGTGTCAAAGTGCGTTCAATGGGTTCTGGTGGAGCTAAGTGCAAGGGTGAATCGGGTAATAAATAATAATCCATGACCTGCTTGGCAATCGGACCTGCAACCCCGCTACCGCTGCCACCATTTTCTACAACAACTGCAACCGCAATCCGAGGATTATCCAAAGGCGCAAACGAGATAAATAGCGCGTGGTCGTGTAAACGTTTGGCGATTTTTTTCGCATCATATCTTTCATCTTGCTTAATTCCCACCACCTGCGCCGTACCTGTTTTACCTGCAAAACGATAACTCGAATGCGCTCCCAATTTACGCGCCGTGCCCGAACCCCCATGCACCACCGCTTCCATTGCGTGAATTGCCACATCCCAATAATGTTCTTGACGTAAATTAATTTTCGCTTGTGGCGGCGTGGCGACTACAGATAATTCGTCAGTGCTGGTTTCATCTAGTGAGAATGCGACACGGGGTTGTTTAAACCGTCCATGACTGCTTAATGTCGCTGTTGCCACCGCTAACTGAATTGGGGTTGCCAACGTGTAGCCTTGCCCAATACCTGTAATCACGGTTTCACCGGGATACCAAATAGTTTTTCGTACCCGTTGTTTCCACTCGCGAGAAGGCATTAACCCAGCCATTTCACCGGGCAAATCGATGTCAGTTTTGCGCCCGAAACTGAATTTACTCATGAAATCATGCAGCCTATCAATCCCTAAATCATGCGCAAGATCATAAAAGTACACGTCACAAGATTGTTCCACCGCATGATGAAAATTCATGCTACCGTGCCCAGTTTTTTTCCAGTCACGATATTTATGTTCTTGGTCTTTCAAGGTGTACCAACCTCGACAGGGAGTATGCGAATTTTCAGTGCGAATGCCGTATTCAAAACCCGCCAAACCAACGAAGGCTTTCACCGTCGAGCCGGGCGGATATTGTCCACGTAACACCCGATTAAATAAGGGGCGATCCATAGAATCGCGTAATTCACGATAAATTTTAGGGTCAATACCATTCACAAACAAATTCGGGTCATAATACGGCATACTTGCCAACGCCAATACCGCGCCCGTGTTGGGGTCGAGCGCGACCACAGCGGCACGTTCATCACGGATTAAATTCTCCACAAAACTTTGCAGAGACATGTCGATATTTAAGTACAAATTTTGTCCCGGAATCGGTGGCGTACGTTCCAAAATCCGCAGCACCCGCCCCATGACATTGGTTTCGACTTGTTGAAAGCCGACTTTGCCGTGTAACTGATCTTCGTAATATTTTTCAACGCCCGCCTTGCCCATGTGATTGCTACCACTGTAATTGGCGCGATCAATCACTTCTAATTCCTGTTCGTTAATGCGCCCCACATAGCCAATTGCGTGCACACCGCTTGCGCCCAAGGGATAATAACGATTCAAATTCGAGGCAATGTCTACGCCCGGAAAACGATGGCGTTGTACTGAAAAACGTGCCACTTCGTCTTCGGTTAATTTAAAGCGCAGTGGTACTGAGTCAAAATGACGTTTTTGGCGTAATTGTTTTTTAAAACGGGTAATGTCAACTTCATCCAAACTCATGACTTTGGTTAATTCAGTTAAAGTTTGATCCATATCTTCAATTTGTTCGGGCACAATTTCCAAACTGTAGGAAGCCCGATTTTCTGCCAGCAACACGCCATTGCGGTCAAAAATAAACCCGCGTGTCGGCGGCAAGGGCAGCACTTTGACTCGATTATTTTCAGACAGCGTGGTGTAACGCTCGTGTTGGACAACTTGCAACACGAATAAGCGCACTACAATTAGGCTCAGTCCGCATAACATCAACACCCACGCAATAATCACGCGGTTCATAAACAGCGTATTTTCGCGAACGGTATCCGTCAGAATAAAATGTTGCCGAGATTGACGTGAAGCCATATTTAAAACGATTTCCTTGCGTAGAAAATCGTGGAGAGAATGCGAAGGCTCATACTAAAACCAAATTATCACGGTGAATTAATTCAGGCTCATCCACATAACCCAAAATTTGTTCAATTTTATCACTGGTTTGGCGCAAAATTTTCTGGGTTTCTTCTACAGGATAATTGATAAAACCACGCGCGATTTCTGTGCCATCGGGCGCAAGACAGGCAACCATGTCGCCACGGGTAAACTGCCCTGTGGCTTGGGTCACACCGATGGGCAGTAAACTTTTACCGCCATGTTGTAATACCGTGACTGCACCCGCGTCTAAATGCAATTCACCACGCACTTTTAAATGTGAAGCAAGCCATTGTTTACGTGCCGCTAATGGCGCGTGCGCGCTGTGTAATAAAGTGCCTAAATTTTCACCTGCCGCCACTTTCATCAAAACTTCAGGAATACGCCCCGAAATAATTAAAGTTGCCGCACCTGAACGCCCTGCACGGGTTGCCGCTTTTAATTTGGTCAACATTCCACCACGCCCAAATTTACCGCCTTTACCACTTGCCATCGCTTCTAATTCGGGATCGCCTGCTTCGCCAAATTCGATGAAAGGTGCAGTGGGGTCTAGGCGTGGGTCGCGGGCAAATAAGCCCTGCTGATCGGTTAAAATAATTAATAAATCGGCTTCGACTAAATTCGCGACCAAACCCGCTAAAGTATCATTATCCCCTAAGCGAATTTCATCGGTGGCGAC